>CAIMMA010000597.1 GCA_903842475.1 uncultured bacterium | reverse complement strand
CAGCGGATCACTTGGGACGAGGCGCTGGACACCTGCGCCACCAAGCTCAAAGCCATCATCGACCAGGGTGGCCCCAAATCGATTGCCATGTTCCCCCACGGCTCCACCGCAACCTATCCCATGGGTTTTCTCGAGAATACCGTAGGCACCCATAATGTTTCCGAGGCCTCGTTTTTCCAATGCCGCGGTGTCCGCGACACCGCCTACATGGCCACCATCGACACCCCCCCCAATGAGGATGTGGATATGGCCAATACCAAGGTGATGTTCTTCTTGGGTTGCCATTTGGGCGAAAACGTCCACGTCTCTCATCTGAAACGCTATCTCAAGGGTTTGGAAAACGGCGCCAAACTGGTGGTGGTCGATCCCCGCTACTCGGCATCGGCGGCTAAATCGCACATCTGGGTCCAAATCCGACCCGGCACCGATACCGCCATGCTGCTGGCGATCATGAATTACCTGATCCAGAATAAAAAATACGACGCCGAATTCGTCGAGAAACACGGTGAAGGTTTCGCAGAGATGGCCGAGGGCATCAAAGAATGGACCTTGGAAAAAGCAGCCAAAGAATGTGATGTTCCTGCTGCCCAGATCAAGGAAGTGGCCGAACTGCTGGCCGCCAACATGCCCAACGTCGCCATCCATCCCGGTCGCCACACCACCTGGTACGGTAACGACTTCCAACGCCAACGCGCCCTGGCCTGCCTCACCGGCGTGCTTGGGGCCTTCGGCGTCAAAGGCTCCTTTGTTCCAGCCAAGGGTCCGAAGGGGCTTGCGAAGGTCGGATGGCCAAAACATGAGGGAGAAACAGAGGGCAATCTCCGGGAAATGGCGAAGGCGCACCATTACTCCCCTCCCGGCACCCCGACCGACCTGATCCGCGACACCGCCATCACTGGCAAACCGTATCCGATCAAGGGCTGCGTCATCTGGGGCCAGAACCCCCTCCAGACTGTCCCTGATCAGGCCAAAACCATCAAGATGCTTGAGCAGATGGACTTTGTCATGTGCGTCGATGTCATGCCCACCGACATCACCATGTTTGCGGATATCCTCCTGCCCGACACCTCGTATCTTGAGCGGTACGACATGATCAAATCCGGCACCCAATGGGACTTTGCCGACGAGCAGAAGCAATACATCGCCCCCCGAATGCCGCTGGTGGCTCCTGGTTTCGAACGCAAGGAAAGCATCTGGATCACCAACGAGATCGCCAAACGCATGGGTTACGGGGACAAAATCCCGGTCAAATCCCAAGAAGAAGCGTTAGACAAGATGTTGGCCGGGGTGCAACTTTCCATTGCCCAGATCAAGGCAGAAGATGGCATTCATATCCAGCCCGGCAAGGATCCCTATGGGGTGAAGGAAGATTTAGTCGTCAAATTCATGAACGAAGAGCTCAAAGAAAACGGCTATCCGGCTATACCCACCTATATCCCGGTGGAACGGGCGCCGGCGGGGTATGCCCGCCTGCTCTACGGCCGCTCACCGGTGCACACCTTCAACCGCACCCAGAACAATGCCTGGCTGATGGCGGAAAATGACGACAACCCTGTCTGGGTAAACGACAAACTTGCGGCCAAACTGGGCCTCAAGGAAGGCGATACCGTCTCCCTGATCAATCAGGACGGGGTTAAATCCCGGACCACCACCACCGTCAAGGTGACCCCCGGCATCCGCGAGGATTCGGTGTACATGTACCACGGATTTGGCTCCATGAACCCGGAATTGACCCTAGGCTACAACAAGGGCGTCGATGACCAGAGCCTGATCACCAAACTGGCGATTGATCCGGAAAGCGGGTGCAACGGCATGCGCAACAACTTTGTCAAACTCGTGAAGGTAAGCTGACCTTGGGGCTGCACATTCTGCAACCGTCGGACACTATCATTTCTGAAGGAGAATACCTATGCAATATGGCATGATTATCGATGTCGACAGGTGCGTGGGCTGCCATGCCTGCGTGATTGCCTGTAAAGCCGAGTGGGAAGTTCCCGCTCAATATAACCGCAACTGGGTCCATCGCCTCGGTCCGAGCCTCACCTCGACCGGCATGGCGGCAACCTACTATCCCGGTCTCTGCAACCATTGCAAAACCCCGACCTGCGTTCCGGTCTGCCCGGCCGATCCGGTCAGCGTGACCTTCAAGGACGCCAAATCCGGCAAGACCGTAACCATGGAAGTAGGCGCCACCTGGAAAGATCCGTTCAACGGGACCGTTCAGATCGACAAAGCCCGCTGCATCGGCTGCGGCGCCTGCCGCGATGCCTGCCCCTACAACGCCCGTTATATTGACGAGGGCCTTAAGGACGACAACAGCGCCGGCAAAGCCGATAAATGCACCTACTGCATGCCGCGGGTGGCCGAAGGCCTGGAACCCGCCTGCGTGCAGACCTGCCTCGCCCAAGCCCGTATCTTCGGGGATCTCGACGATCCGAATTCGGCAGTGGCGAAATACGTGAAGAAAGGTGCGGTCGGCCTGACCTCCAAGGCCGTGCAGATCGGCCCCAACGGCATGTATTTCGGCAGCAAGAAAGGCGACATGGAACTGCTGATGCAAGCCGCTCCGCAGGAACTGCCGAAGGTTTCCCTGCGTCGCAGCCTGCTGACCAAAATGTCACTGACCGCCAAAAACCAGTTTAAAGACCTCGGTCTGCTCGGCCTGGCTGGCGGGCTCCTGGTGCAATCGCTGCAGGACGACGAAAAGTAATCGGCAGTCGATCATCCATCGAAAACAAAATCCCGGTCACTCGCAAGAGCGACCGGGTTTTTTATT
>CAIMMA010000596.1 GCA_903842475.1 uncultured bacterium | reverse complement strand
CCGGTAACCGTATCAATCAGGGCGGCGTCGGTATAGGTCCCGCCGGTATCAATGCCAACGCAGTATGCACTCATGGTTTTGTATCGTAGAAGTGAAGGTGTCGAGAGAGAGTCGTGGAGCAAGGTTCCATCGATCGGGAAGCAATCGGGAATAGCCCATTTACGCCCCATTTGTATCGGTCGAAACAACCGCCGGGGTCGGTAAAAACGGATTGATGGATACCATTATTAGGCCGCAAAATCAAGCGAAGGATGGATTCAGGCAGGGTGGCGTTCCCCGCCAGGGCGGAACGAAAGTTGCCGGCAATCAGAGAAAACGGCTCAAGGGACCCAGCATCCATTCAAGGAACCGCTCGAACCGATTGCCGCGGTCATATTCGGTCAAGGCCACCCGCCGGGATTTTTCCAGTTCCTCATCGAACATCCGCAGCACCTCGGCGCCGAACGCCCGGCTGTCGATGATGACGTTGATCTCGTAATTGCGGTGAAAGCTGCGGAAATCGAAATTGGCCGAGCCCAGCGTCACCCAGTAATCGTCGATGAGCATCACTTTGGCGTGGAGGATGGTCCCCTGGCGTTCGTAGATTTCCACCCCGGCATCCAGAAGCGGCGCCAGGTAGGCCCGACTCATCAGTCGGATGGTGGGCACATCGCTGATCGACGGCACGATCAATTTCACCTTGACCCCGCTCATCACCGCCCGGAGCAGCGAACGGACCACCCGCGGGCCGGGGATAAAGTAGGGGGTGATGATCCGAATGGTATGCACCGCGCCGGTCATCGCCACCCGAAAGGAACTGCGGATCACCGACCGGGTGTGATGCGGCGTGCCGTTGACAATCATGACATCGGCATCGCCCGCGGGGATGGGGGCCGCCTGTTGCGCAGGCTGTCCCGGATTCCCCGCCCCTCCTTCCTGCTTCCAGGTCTGGAGGAACAGCCGCTGCAATTCGCCGACCGCCGGGCCGTCAAGCCGCAGGCCGACATCGCGCCACCGCAGAAAACTCTCCCCGAAACCGGCATACTCATCGCCGACGTTGAGGCCGCCGAGAAAGGCGGTCCTCCCGTCGATCACCACCACCTTGCGGTGGTCGCGGATATCGAGCCAATGCAGCTTGGAGAACACCGGCTTATTGAACGGCAGACATTGCACCCCGGCAGCCTGCAATCGCTGAAAAAAAGATGAGGGTGTGTCGTAGCAGCCGAGGAAATCATAGATCAGCGACACCTCCACCCCCCTGGCGGCGGCAGCCATCAGGGCCCGGGCAAAACTGTTGCCGGTATCGTCAGGTTTGATAATGTAGAACTCAGCGCTGATCGAGGTGGTCGCCGAATCCAGCGCCTGGAACAGGGCCGGGAAAAAATGCCCGCCGTGGAGGAGCAGGGCAACCTTGTTGCCGTGAAAATGGACGACCTCGGGGGTGCGTTGCGAACGGGAGAGCGAACGCAGACTGCTCAAAAGCCCTTTTCTTCTCTTGAGCCGCGAAAACTTCATCTTGCCCGCCGCGGAGGATCCGATGCAACCGAACTGCTGACCATGCTTTTTCTCAAAATCACCTTTTCTGCAACCTTTGGATGGACAAAACCTGTATAATGAAGCCCGTGGTAGGGTCAGACGCTGTACAACCGACTAATGTACGTTCCAAAAACATATCTAACCAGCAAAAAAAGCAAATTCAGCATCCAGAGGGTAAACCATGGAAAACGAACCGCTAAAAAACGAACTGATGCAACGCTTTGAGTTGATCATCGAGGGCCAGATGGCCCGACTTGATTATGTGGAACAGGGAGAGAACCTGCTGGTTTTCACCCACACCTTTGTCCCCGATGCGTTGCGGGGCCAAAACGTGGCCGCCCGACTGACCAAATGCGCACTCGACGATGCCCGCCGCCAGGGCAAGAAAGTGGTGCCCCAGTGTTCCTATGTCGCCACCTACCTGGAACGAAACAAAGCGTATGCCGATCTACGGGCCGAGTCAGGCCGGATGCTGTAAAAGGGCTTGCGCAAAGAGCGTGCTTGCTTGCCGAGCCGCTCTTCTAAAAAAACCTTCGAGTTTACAGGTGAAACCGGGTACAATTATCGACTGCGCTGCCGGATTCAACATCAATTGCACAAGCCCTCTCCCTTTTTCAGCCGAACGACAATATCCCGCAAGCACACCAGGGAATTATAGAAAAAATCTGCGTAAAGCTGCAGAGACTGTTAAAAAGTCTCCGATCCAAAGAGCTAAAGCCTTTGATGGTTAGCTGAGAACCAAAGCAGTTGATTCTTTGCAGGATAAACCTAATCGAGAGGGTGGTGCGCACATGCAAACAGTGACGCTGCCGCGGGGTTGGCCGAACGCAGAGACTAGCCGCTCAAGGATGACCATGGTCCACAAATCAAAAAATGCCTGTAAGAGCAGCAAGCAATGATATCGATTGTAGTTGATAAACTCTCCCTGCAAAGCCGATTGTTCAGGAATCTGGTCAAAAATCCGAAATTCTGGTTTGTTTTGGGCTTTGACACCCTTTTGATCGTGCTGGCATATTATCTGGCCTATGCGTTCCGTTTCGAATCGATCCTGCAGGGCCATATTTTACGGCAATTTACCGGCACCCTCCCGTTGATTCTGGGCGCCAAGATCCCCTTCTTTTACATCTTCGGACTCTATCGGGGCATGTGGCGCTATACCAGCCTCAACGATATAGTCAACATTCTGGCGGTTTCACTTTTGTCCTCAACCGTCATTATTAGCCTCCTGCTGCTTGGCAACCGCTTTGCCGGCCTCTCCCGATCGGTGTTTATCCTCGACTGTATATTTACTTTCGGCCTGATCACCTTTCACCGGGTGGCCATCCGCTTTCTCTGTCAAAAATTCAGTCCCGGCCACCGCTTTCTCCCCGCGGCAGGGCAACCCGAGAAAAAACGACTGCTTTTGATCGGGACCGGCAATGCCGCCGAAAAAGTACTGAGAGAGATCGACGAAAATAACGGGTTACCCTATGATCCCATCGGACTGGTCGACGATGACCCCAAAAAAATCGGCTTTAAACTGCATGGCACCCCTGTCCTTGGATTGACCGAAGACCTCGAAGAGCACGTTCGCCGGACCAGGGCCCAGGAAATCCTGATCGCCACCGTTGCGGTTGACCGAGAGCAGATGCGGCGGTTGGTCACGCTTTGCCAGCGGACCCAACTGCCTTTCAAGGTCCTCCCTAACATGGGCGAATTGATTAACGGCCAGGTCTCCATCAAAACCATCCGCGACATCTCCTATAAAGATCTCCTGGGTCGGGAGGAGGTCCGGCTGGAACAAGATAAAATCGGGGGCTATCTCACCGGCAAAACAGTGTTGATCACCGGTGCCGGCGGCTCGATCGGTTCCGAGTTGTGTCGTCAGATCCTGCGATTCTCGCCCGCATCGATCATCCTCTTCGATTCCAGCGAGGAAAATCTCTATAACGTGCAGATGGAACTGCGCCACGAACACGAAAACATCAAAACCGTCGCCATTCTCGGCAAGGTCCAGGATCTGCGACTGCTCAAAAATGTCTTTAAGCAGCATACGCCTTCAGTGGTGTTTCACACTGCGGCGTACAAGCATGTGCCGCTGATTGAACGCAACCCCTGGCAGGCAGTGTACAATAATATCTTCGGCACCCAACTGCTCATGGAGGCCTCCATTATCCACAAAGTAGATCGGTTCGTGCTGGTTTCCACCGACAAGGCGGTCCGACCGACCAATGTCATGGGAGCCTCCAAACGGGTGACCGAACTGCTGATGCTCGCCTACAGCGCACCGCACTGGGATGGCAATTTCAGCCCGGCATGGAGAAGAATTCAGCGCCATGCCGACCCCGCGGCGCTGCCCGGTGTTTCGCAGCCGACCAGCCATACCACCCGATTCATGGGAGTTCGTTTCGGCAATGTCCTCGGCTCCTCCGGTTCGGTCATTCCTCTCTTCAAACGACAGATCGAAAGGGGCGGGCCGGTGACCGTCACCCACCCCGAGGTCACCCGCTATTTTATGTCCGCCGAGGAAGCGGCCCAACTCATCCTGCAGACCGGCTCCATGGGCGAAGGCGGCGAAATCTTCATCCTTAAAATGGGCGAGCCGATCAAAATAGCTCAGATGGCCCGAGAATTGATCAAATTAACCGGGCGCGAACCCGATAAAGAGATCGAAATTCGTTATGTGGGCCTACGCGCCGGTGAAAAACTGTACGAGGAACTGATCACCGAAGGCGAAGGCATTGTCGATACCCATCATGAAAAAATCATGGTGCTCTGCAGTGAAACCGTGATCCCCTGTAAGATTTTGAACAGTCACCTCGAGCTATTGGCGCAACACGCCAGGCAGCTTGACAGCAACGGCATTAAAGATATCCTGCAGCAGGTTGTCCCTGAATATCTCCCTGATTATTCAGTATGATTTCAAGAACGAACATTAAATTATAGCACCGTATGCTGGCGCGCTACACCTTATTTAATCTCGTGGGACTCGGAGCGCCTCTGCTGGTCGCTCTTGTT
>CAIMMA010000595.1 GCA_903842475.1 uncultured bacterium | reverse complement strand
CTGCTGGGGCCGGGGCAGGTTCGTCATGCCGGCAGCGGGCCGACCGTGCTGGCCGCCGGCCCCGGGCAATCCGCCCGGGTGGCTGCCATCGCCGCCCTGTTCAACCGGGCCGGCATCGATACCCGGGTGGTGGCGGATGTCGACGGTCTGCTCTGGTCCAAGTTGATCGTCAATGTGGGGATTAACGCCCTGACCGCCTTGCTGCGGGTGCCCAACGGCATTTTGGCCCAGGTTCCGGAATGCGAACTGCTCATGGAGCAGGCCGTGGGCGAGGCCCTGGCCGTGGCCCGGGCGCTCGGCATCGAGCTGGAGTACGATCGCCTGCTGGAACGGGTCGGTCAGGTCTGCGCCCTGACCGCCGACAACCGATCCTCCATGCTCCAGGATATCCTTCGGGGTGCGCCCACCGAGATCGACGTCATTAACGGCGCCATCGTCGCCCGGGGGCGGTCGGTCGGCGTCCCCACTCCGGTGAATCTGCTGCTCACCCAGATGATCAAGGCCCTGGAGGCCACTGCTGCTTATCGGATGTAACGCGTATTACGATGTTCCCTATTAAGCCAAGGAGAAAACCATGCCACCGAAAAAATTGACTATCCCGGATATCAAAAATCGCAAACACGGGACACCCATTTCCGTGATGACCGCCTATGACTACCCCTGGGCGCGGATGGTGGATGCGGCGGGGATCGATATTGTGCTGGTGGGCGACAGCCTGGGGATGGTGGTGCTGGGGTATCCGGATACGGTCTCGGTGACCATGGAGGAGATGCTCCACCATACCAGGGCGGTGGTCCGCGGGGTCGAACAGGCCCTGGTGGTCGCCGACCTGCCTTTTGGTTCGTACAACAGCTCGATTCCCGCAGCGATCAACAATGCCACCCGGATGCTCAAGGAAGGACGGGCCGATGCGGTCAAGCTCGAAGGCGGGGTGACCATGGCCCCGGTGGTGGCGGCCATTGTCCGTGCCGGCATTCCGGTGCAAGGGCACATCGGCCTGACGCCGCAGACCGCCACCAGCCTCGGCGGTTTCAAGGTCCAGGGCAAGAGCGCCCAGGCGGCCCAGCAGCTGATCGAGGATGCCTTGGCCCTGGAAGCGGCCGGCTGTTTTTCGATCGTCCTGGAGGCGATTCCCGCGCCGCTGGCCGAACACATCACCAAACAGCTCGCCATTCCCACCATCGGTATCGGCGCCGGTCCGAACTGCGACGGCCAGGTGCTGGTGATCCATGATCTGGTGGGCCTCTATGACCGTTTCACCCCGAAATTTGTCAAACAGTATGTCCGGATCAACGAGCCCATTGCCGCTGCCCTGGCCCAGTACAAGGTCGAGGTCGAAAATCGGACCTTTCCCACCGAGGCCCACAGTTTCACCATGAAATCCGAGGAGATGGACAAGCTGCTGCGGTTGTATTGAGCGCACAATGGCAGGGTGAAAGCGGGAATTTTTTCCGCCGTCGAGGAGCTTAACGGTACGGGCCCCTCCGGCAGGCTCGGGCTATGGGTTTTTCCAGTCCTTGAGGCCGTATTTGGCCAGGATGGCCTGCAGCCTTCCCGAGCGTCTTAACGCTTTTATTCCTTGGGAAAAAAGGGTCGCGTAACGGGGGGATTGTTCCAGAGCGGGCGAGAAACCGACATACATCTTGACCTCTTCCAGGCAGCCGGCCTGCTGATATTTTCCAGTCAGGTTGTTATTTTTGAGATACCAGTCGACCACCCGGTATTCGTCGAGGATGGCGGTAACCCGGTTGAGCTCAAGATTGTTAAAATTCTGCGCCAGTCCGTTTTTTGAGGCCACGGCCTGCACCAGGCCGTTTTGGGCGGAGCGATTCTGCTTGATGTACTCGTCAACCTGCCCGTTGTCATAGGCGTAATCCTGAACCACCCCCAGGACAAGGGTCGTCAGGGAGTCCGTCCCTTGATACCGCCAGGGATTGGCGGCCTTGACATAAAAGCACATCCGGTTGGTGCCGACCGGTTCCTCCGGGTAGATAAAATCAGGGGCGTCATTTTTCAGCGCCGCTAAGATGCCTGTATAGTTGCCTTTGCGGGTTTCAAAAATGGCCCGTGACCAAGGCGGCGCGCCATAGATGATTCGATGCCCTTTTTCTTCAAAGATCGCTTTGACAATTTCCACCACAACCCCGGGGTTTTTTGCCAGGACACCGGGTTTTTCAGATTCGCAGATCAGCGGGCACCAGTCGCCGGACACCAGAATGAGCGTATCCGCTCGGGCATGCATGCTCAGGCCCGTGATCAGTACGATGGTCAATACTATGCGGAAAATCTTCTGCGCCATGGATCCGTTTTTCGTTCCTTCTTCGCTGGGGGCGGAGTTGCGGCGACGCTGCAGTCGTTGACAACCCGGGTCGGATAAAAATCGATGCTACGGATCAGAATAGCAGCATTTATCAGAGACCGTGAAGGAATTTAACAAAAAAGACCAGATTTTCAACAGGTATGAACCCTGGCGGATATCGGTGGGATAAGGAGGATTTATGCAGGCGGCAATGCAACAGCTGGTGCGGGAAAAAAATATCTGTGTGCTGGCTACCTGCCGGGAGAACAAGCCGTACTGTTCGCTCATGGCCTATGCGGCCAATGCCGACGGTACGGAAATCTATCTGACAACCCTGCGCTCGACCAGGAAGTACAGGAATATTGTCGAAAACCCGGCGGTGAGCCTGATGATCGATACCAGGGAAGCGATGCCCCGTTCCCGGGCCATGGCACTCACCGTCGAAGGCACCTGCACGCCGATCGAGGATGCCGGCAAGCAGCAGCTCGTTCGGGCGCAACTTCTGGCCGCCCTCCCCCATCTCCAGGAGTTCCTCGCGCACGGCGACAACGTCCTCCTGTGTGTCACCATCCGTTCCTTGCTCCTGCTCAAGGGGCTGACCGAGGCCCATTTCGCAACCCTTGCATAAGACGCGCCCAGTCCGCACCCCATTGCGTGATGCTGCGGATCGTCAAAATACGAGCGCATTGAGGCTGCGGAACCCTCAATGCTCCTGTATGGGGCAGCGCACCGG
>CAIMMA010000594.1 GCA_903842475.1 uncultured bacterium | reverse complement strand
AGGGTTTGGGCCGACGGTTAACGGCCTGCCCTTCCCTGTCGGCTTCCCTGCCTTTTCTTGGGGATGTGGTGCGCTTCAGTCGGAAGAAAATATCCCACCTCACACGGCACCAAGCTTGCGGCGATTTAAAACCACTGAACGGTTATTTTGTTATTAATCCGGAGCGCATTTCTCTTCACGAACATGACTACCCAGACCTGGTTCCCTTTATTGAACGCATCCAGGCCGGCAAGGCGGCACCTCCGGCATATCAGCGCACCGTCTGCATATTTCTGGATAAGGGTATTGTGACGGTGCCCCATGGCTATTACCGGGCCACCTTCCGATATTTTGAACAGCCACGAACCCTTGCCGAGCATCAGGCTTGTCTTTGCGGCAAGCAAGGGCTGGATTTGGCCACCCATGATCAACTCCTCAAGCAACTCATAGCCGAGGGGGTGCTGGTCCGGTTGCCAGGAGGCTCGCCATCTTTTGATGCCCGTTTAACTGAGACGAATCTTGGTGCCCCACCGAACCGTGAGCGAAAATAAAAAAAAAGCGGCTCAAGCTGTCTCTGGTGAGGAATTCAACCAGATGCTGCTTGAGCCGCAATATGTGAACCGAACCGTTAGGAACGTGTCTTAAATGGTGGCGATGCAGGGATTTGAACCCCGGACACCACGGATATGAGCCGTGCGCTCTGACCGACTGAGCTACATCGCCGTATATGAAAAAGCCGGATGGCTTGAACCGGGTCACTATTCAAAATTTCTCCCTGTTTGTCAATAGGAAACCTCTTGATAGCACCAACTCTACTGTATTAAATACATATTGAAAAATAAAGGAGCGTTCTTGCCTGCACCAATGAGCAGGTGAGAACGCTCCTTACAGCTAAAACGACGGGGGAAAAGGAACGGTTACATCATGCCGCCCATGCCGCCCATACCGCCCATACCGCCCATGCCGCCTGGAGGCATGCCGCCACCCTTGTCCTCATCCGGCAGGTCGGCGATCATGCATTCGGTGGTGAGCAGCAAGCCGGAAACAGAAGCGGCGTTCTGCAGGGCAGAACGGGTTACCTTGGCCGGGTCGATGACGCCTGCCTCGATCAGATCCTCATATTTCTCGGTGGCGGCATTGAAGCCCATGGGACCTTCGAGATTTTTAACATGCTCGACGATCACGGAACCTTCACAACCGGCATTGGTCGCAATTTGACGCACCGGTTCTTCAAGTGCCCGGCGAATAATGTTAATGCCCAGTGCCTGCTCGCCTTCAAGTTTAAGGGTGTCCAGCACCTTGAGGCAACGCAGATAGGCAACGCCGCCGCCAGGAACCACGCCTTCTTCGACTGCTGCACGGGTCGCGTTCAACGCATCTTCAACCCGGGCTTTTTTCTCTTTCATCTCGACTTCGGTGGCTGCACCGACATTGATCACCGCAACCCCACCGATGAGTTTTGCCAACCGCTCCTGCAGTTTTTCGCGATCATAATCAGAGGTGGTGTCTTCTGTCTGGGCACGAATCTGTTTCACTCGGGCTGCGAGTTTTTCTTTGTCGCCGGCACCATCGATAATGGTGGTGTTGTCTTTGTCGACGACAATGCGTTTGGCGGTGCCGAGATCATTGATGGTGATGTTTTCCAACTTGATGCCGAGATCTTCGGTGATCACCTGGCCACCGGTGAGAATGGCGATATCTTCAAGCATGGCTTTACGGCGGTCGCCAAAGCCAGGGGCTTTGACGGCGGCGATGTTCAAGGTGCCGCGCAGTTTGTTGACCACCAGGGTAGCCAAGGCCTCTCCGTCAACGTCTTCAGCGATAATGAACAGCGGCTTGCCCATTTTGGCCACAGATTCGAGGATCGGCAGCAGATCTTTCATGCTGGAGATCTTCTTCTCATTGATAAGAATCAGCGGTTCTTCCATGCTGACTTCCATGCGCTCCGGATCGGTCACAAAGTAGGGGGAGAGGTAGCCGCGATCAAACTGCATACCCTCGACCACATCAAGGGAGGTTTCCATGGATTTTGCTTCTTCCACGGTGATGACACCCTCTTTGCCGACCTTGTCCATGGCTTCGGCGATGATGTTGCCGATGGTCTCGTCGTTGTTGGCGGAAATGGTGCCAACCTGAGCAATTTCTTTCTGCTCTTTGGTGGGGCTGGCAATTTTCTTAAGTTCGGCAACAATTGCGACCACGCTGGCGTCGATGCCGCGTTTGATTTCCATCGGATTGGATCCGGCGGCAACCAGTTTGGCGCCCTCAGTATAGATGGCCTGGGCCAGGACCGTGGCGGTGGTGGTACCGTCACCAGCGACATCGGAAGTCTTGGAAGCGACTTCCTTGACCATCTGTGCACCCATATTTTCGAATTTGTCCTTTAATTCGATCTCCT
>CAIMMA010000593.1 GCA_903842475.1 uncultured bacterium | reverse complement strand
TTGCTGCCCCTCCGCCGAGGCCAACGGCAAAGCGGCCAGCTGCCACTCTTTGGGAACCGCGTTTTTTCCGCCGGCCTTGGCCAGATTGATGGCCAGATTGTTATAAAATCCGGCCACCTTGTAGCCCAGATTCCTGCTGCCGGAATGTACCATCAGCCAGATTCGGTGATCGCTGCCCTGCTGGATTTCGATGAAATGATTGCCGCCTCCCAGGGTCCCCACCTGCCGGCGGGCGCTGGCAAACTCGCCGGCAACCACCGGCAAATCACGATCCAGCTTCCCGGGATCGGGCAGGAGTTCAGCGGGTTTCGGCCTTTCGTGATGTTTAAATCCCAGGGGAATGGTGGTGCGCAGGCCGCCCAGTATCTTTCTCAGCCGAGCCGGATCGATCTCGGTCAAACCGGTGCGCACCGCCTGCATGCCGCAGCCGATATCGACCCCGACCCCGTTGGGGATGATCGCCCCGGTGGTGGCCAGCACCCCGCCGATCGGCATGCCGTAGCCAACGTGGGCGTCGGCCATGAGGGCCACATGGTGAAAGGCCCAAGGTAGATTGGCCAGGTTTTTGGCCTGGACCAGGGCGTCGGCCTCCAACTGATCCAGCCAGAGCAGCAGCGGAATTTTTTCGGTTGTGATCACCCGTTGCATAGTGTCCCCTTGCTCTCTTGTATTTCCGGTATATAGTGCAGCCTCATGCAACGGCATCCGGCCCGCGGCGCGTTCTTCCCCGGTGCCGACGGGCGGCATGCCCGTGTACCACAAGACCATCCATTATCTTCGTACCCCATGATATCACACGAAACACTCACCCACCTCTGGCTCCACCTCGGCTGGCCGCTGCTGCGCCTGCTCATCTTTCTCGCCATCGGTCTGCTGGCGGCGCTGTTCATCGAATCGCTCAATTGGACGAGAAAAATGGCGATGATCGCCCGGCCACTGACCCGTTTCGGCCATCTCTCGCCGCTGACCGGGGCGGCCTTTTCCCTCTGCTTTTTCTCGGGGATGGCGGCGAACACCATGCTGGCCGAAGGGTATGACAAAGGGCAGATGAGCCGCAAGGAACTGATCCTCGCCAATCTGTTCAACAGCCTGCCCGCCAATTTCCTCCACCTGCCGACCACCTTTTTCATCGCGGTCCCGATCATCAAGGGGGCCGCGTTTATTTACATCGGCTTGACGGTCAGCGCCGCCGTCCTGCGCACCCTGCTCATCACCCTGCTGGGCCGACTGCTGCTGCCGGCCGCCAACACCGAGGCGATGCAGGCCGAGATGCCCCCCGATCCGGCCCATCCTTTCCGCAGCGCCCTGACCAACACCATCAAACGGTTCAAACGACGAATTCGTAAGATCGTCAGCTATACCGTGCCGATCTACATCTTTTTTTACTATCTGAGCGAGGCGGGATTCTTCACCGCCGCCGAAGGATTCATGGCCCAGCATCTCTCCTGGCTCGCCTGGCTCTCGCCCCAGGCGATATCGATCCTCACCTTTCAGGTAGCCGCCGAATTCACCGCCGGATTAGCGGCCGCCGGCGCGCTTCTGGCCAACGGCTCGATGAGCGTGCGGGAGATAGTCATCGTCCTGCTGATCGGTAATATTCTTTCTTCCCCGATCCGCGCCATCCGCCATCAGTATCCCTATTATGCAGGAATCTTCAAGCCGGTTCTGGCGGCGGAACTTATTTTTTTCAGCCAAAGTTTTCGGGCCTTGAGCATAGTATTCATCACCATCTTGTATTATATAATCACTATGTAACCACTGGTTGCGACGGCCGTCAGGCTTGATTGATCAGAAAAAAAGAGTCGACAGGGAAGGGCCGAGGCACAACCATCGGTTGTGCCGTTACGCCAACCCATTGCAGCCCAAGCGGGGCGCCCCCGCATCAGCCGAGGAGAAACACATGGAAAAATCCGTACTGGTTGCTGTTGACGGTTCTGTATACAGCGGCAACAGTCTTGATTATCTCGCAACGCTCTTTAAGTCGGATCGCAATCTCAATATCCACCTGCTCAGCGTGGCTGCGGCTGGAAGTGCTGGAAAAGATTGGATGTTTGACGTCGATCCGCACCGCACCCAGTCACCCGCCTCGGAGAAGCAGGCGCATCTGGCCAACCGACACTTAAAAGAGGCGGAAGAACGGCTGATCCGTCATGGCTTTGCCAAGGAGCGAATCACCACCCATGTGAAAACAGCATCCGGAGTCGGCGCCGCCATCCGCGACGAAGCGCAACGAGGCCAATACGATAGCGTGCTGATCGGCAGACGCGGCTTGGGAGCCATGGGCAACATGTTTTTCGGCAGCACCTCGGCGGAACTGGTCGAAAAATGCCACAAAACGCCGTTGTGGATCGTTGACGGGGTGGTGACTTCCAACCGCTACCTGCTTGCGGTCCATAGCCATCCAGCCTCGCTGATGGCGGCGGATCACCTGGCTTTTATCCTCAAGGACCACCAGGATGTCCAAATCTGCCTCTATCACTCCAACAGCGTCTTTGGCAAACAGCAGCCGGCCAAAGCCGAGGCCTTCCATGAACAATGGGGCAAAGCGTGGTGCGACCAGTATCTCGACATCGACAACTTTCTGTTCTTCGCCCACGCCCAGTTGCTGGTCGACAGCGGCATCGCCCGCCACCGCATCACCCAATTGCCGACCCAGATGCACCTGGACATCAGTGCCGATCTGCTGCGGCAGGCCAAGCACCATAACTGCGGCACCATTGTCATTGGTCGTCGCCGCCGGGACGGCAGCAAGGAACTGATCAAAGGGGTTTCCGACAAGACCCTGAATCAGGCAGAGAATATCGCCGTCTGGCTGGCCGGATAGCGGCCTGCGGCCCCGCCTTGTCCCGAGGTCCGCTCAGCAGAGGCAAGCGGACCGAACCCTCGCCTTCACTTATCCGCGACGGGAGCGACGATCACCGTGGCCCCCCGGGATTCCTGCAGATACTGCTCCGCCAAGGCGGTCAATTCCTCCGCCTTGATCTCGGCAAACCCCTCGCTGATGGTCAGCGGCCACTTGAGCTGTTGCGGATGCCGACCGGAAAGATTAAGCACCGCTTCCAGCCAATACCGATTATTACGTTTGATATCCTTGATCGAGGTCAGGGTCGGCTCCAGCGCCCTGAGCAGTTCGTCCCGGGTGACGCCCTTGCGGCCGAGATCCGCGGCCACGCCTTTGATGACTTTTGCAAGCGCTTGGGCCTGATCGGGGGCAACGGTCAGACTGCTCTTAAACAGACCGAAGCCCAGATGGGCGCGACTGGGCTGGCTCGCGACATGCGGAGAATACGTCGCCCCCAGCTCCTCCCGGATTTTCAGCCGCAGCCGGTCGTCGAGGACGGCGGCCAGGAGATTAAGCCGTCGAGTGCGGCCAATATCCCAGAAATCGCTGGTCCGCCAGGCCACGGTCAGGAGCGCTTTATCTATGGAACTGGCCACCGGCAGCCGCAGTTCGGCGCCGGCGGGAAAGACAATCGGCGCCATGGGAGGAGCAGGTGCCGCTTGCCGCTGCTCGTTGCCGAAATATTTCGTCACCAGCCGCAACGCCTCCTGCGGATCGACATCGCCGACAATATTGATCTCCAAGGGCTCCCGGGCAAAAATCGACGTCAGCCAGCCACTGATCTGCTCCAGACCGATCCGCTCTACCTGCTCCCAGGCGGCCATGCCGTATTCCCGGCTGGAACCGGCCAGAAACCGTTCCCCTTGCAGTTGCTGAATGCCTTCCACCGAACTGGCCAGCTGCTCATACATCCTGTGCAGATTTTCCCGGCTGCGACGCAACGCCTCGGGACGAAATGCCGGATCATGGAGTCGGCTGTACACCAGCTGCAGCAGCAGTTCGAGTTCGTTGCCCAGGCCGGTACCGTTCAAAGAAAAACTCTCCGGTCCCACCCGGAAATCCAGGACTACGTTGGTCCCGGCCAGGGCCTCCTCCAACTGCTCGCGGGTCAGTTTTCCCAGTCCGCTGTCCTTAACCACCGCCTCGGAGAGCAAGGCCAGGCCATCGGCCGGCTCAACCTGCCGCCCCTTGCCGAACTGCACGGAAAGCAGCACTTGATTCGCCTGAAAATTGGTCTGCTTAAAATTAAGCTGTACACCGCCCTTAAACAGGGTGCTTTCCACCCCGATATCCTGGTGGCTGACCTGTTCGATGATTGCACCTGATACCGAAGGCGGCTCCAGATAGGGAAACGGTACCCGCTGTGCTTCCACCCAGGGAGTGACCGGTTTGGCGGTATTGGCGAGGTACACCTGTCTGATTTGCTCTTCAGCCTGCCCTTTAACCAGCGCCGGATCGACAACTCCCACCAGTTCAACCAGCCTTCCGGGCCGGCTCCATACTTGCCGGAGGGCTCCGTTAACCTCGGCCAGGGACATCTTTTCCAGGATCGGCGCATACAAGGCCTTTTCCTGGATCGGCGACAGCACCACTTCATTATCGCCCAGTTTGCGGATGATATCTTCGGCAACCTTCCGGCTGTCGCGCGAAGCTGCGGTTAGCGCCTCCTTTTCCAGTATGGCGGCCACCTCCTGCTTGCCCCGCACCAACTCCGTCTGGCTAAAACCGTCCTGCAGGGCCTGATCCAGGGTACCTTGCAACATGGTCAGCCCTTCCTGCCACTTATCGGTTTCGACCCGGGCACTGAGGGAGGCGTAGCCAAAACGCTGCATAAAAATACCGCCATGCGCCTTGGATTGGGCCAGCGGACTGCCCGGCTTCTGCTCAAGTTTTTCCAGGCGATTGGCGAGCAGGGCGACCGCGACATACCGCCGGAGCTGGTCCGCCTCCCTGGCCAGGGTGTCGGCAGCGGGCGGTGAGTTGTACACCGTGGACAAGGTCAAACCGGTGTAGCCGAGCTCCGGCTCAGGAAGGAAAAGAATCCTGGTCTCCGCTTCCTGGACCGCACCCCAGTCCGGACAACGGCCAACCGAGCCCACACCGCTCAAGCCCGCAAAGTGCTGTCCGAGAATTTTTTCGGCTTCTTCAGGCTGCATGTCGCCGACCACCACCACGATCATGTTCTCCGGTCGGTACCAGCGATCGTAATAGGAACGGAGCAGCCTGCTGTCGGCTGCCTTGAGCACCTCGTCCGTGCCGATGGGATCGCGCTCGGCCACCAGGGTCCCGGAAAAAGCAAACTGCATTTGTTTTTTCGACACCCGGCTGGCTGCGGAATCGCGGCTCATTTTTTCCGAGAGGATGATGCCCCGTTCCCGGTCGACTTCCTGTTCGAGCAGCAAGGCCCCCCTGGCGTAATCCGCCAGCACCTTGAAACCCTCCTCCAGCACCTTCGGCTCTCCCGAAGGCAGCAGCAGATTGTACACCGTTTCGTCGAAACCGGTGTGGGCGTTGGTGTCGCCGCCAAACCCCATGCCGATCCGCTGGAAATATTCGACCAGGGTCCCCGGGGGGTAATGGGTGGTGCCGTTAAACAGCATGTGCTCAAGAAAATGGGCCGCGCCCCGCTGTTCTTCGGTTTCGTGCAACGACCCGGCCTGGATGTAGAGGTGCAGCGCTACCCGGTTTTTGGGTTCATGGTTGGCCATGAGCACATAGCGCAGCCCGTTGGCAAGGCGGCCGAACACCAGAGCGGGGTCCGGCGGCAGATCGCTCTGGTCCTGCGGCCAGCCCGAAGTGAGGCAAGCCGACGGGACCGTGGCGGGCGTATCGCCGCCGAGGACGTTGCCCTCCGCGAGCAGCAGCAAAAAAGAGGAGAACAGGAAAGCAAAGAAAACCGATGAGGACCGGGCGAAGATATGCTTCATTGTCGAACCTTTAGGATTGGTGTATGAAACTAAGAATAGTTCGCAAACTATAGTGTGTGTACGGAGGGGAGACAAGATGAATATTGCCGGAACAACAGGATTGGTGCTCGGGGCCTCACGCGGCATCGGTTTAGCTATCGCCAGGACACTTGCCAGC
>CAIMMA010000592.1 GCA_903842475.1 uncultured bacterium | reverse complement strand
CTGCAAGAGCACCTCGCGCTCCAGGGCGCCGATAGCCAGACGCACGCCGATTTCGCGAGTTCGTTCGGTCACGCTGACCAGCATGATATTCATGATACCGATACCGCCCACCAGCAGGCTCACCGCGGCCACCGCACCCAGCAGGGTGGTCATCACCTGGGTCGTCCCAGACAGCGTTTCGGCGAGTTGTTGGGTGTCGAGAATATTAAAATTGTCGTCATCACCCTCGGCCAATTTGCGGCGCTCGCGCAGCAATTGTCTGAGACTCGCCTTCAGTCGGGTGCCGTCGCTGCCATCCTGCATCGACACCAGCAGGGTGGCCACCTTCTGATTACCGGTAACCCGACGCTGCAAGGTGTGCAGCGGCACCAGCACCGAGTCGTCCTGATCGTTGCCCATCGCGGCCTGGCCCTTGGAGGCGAGCACCCCGATCACCTCGCAGGAGAATTGCTTGATGCGCAGCTGTTCGCCCAGCCCGTGTTCCCCGACGGCGCCGCCATAAATCTCGCGCCGCACCGTTTCGCCGATGATGCAAACCGCTGCACCGGCCCGTTGCTCATCGTCCCCAAATTTGCGCCCTGCAGCCAGTTTCCAGTTGCCGGTGTCAAACCAGGCATTGGTGCTGCCGGTCACGTTGGTGGCCCAGTTGCGTCCGTTACCGACCACGGTGACACTGGCGCGACCTTCCGGCGCCACCGCGGCGACCCCGCCGATCTGCGCCAGAATGACCTCGGCATCGATCTCCTTAAACGAAGGGATACCCGCCCCGCCGCCACCGCCGCCCGGCCCTTGACGTTGACCAGGACGCACCATCAACAGATTGCTGCCCAGGCTGGCGATCTTCATCTGAACCGCTTGGGTAGCGCCATTACCCAAAGTGACCATGGTGATCACCGCACTGACGCCGATGACAATGCCCAGGATGGTAAGAAACGAGCGCAACAGATTGCGGCGGATTGAGCGCAGGGCGAGCAGCAGGGTATTGAGCAGCATCAGGACCTCTCCGCCGTCGCCGACGCTGCGGGAGCTGCCAAGGTTGCCATGGTTGGATTCGGGTTCGGGGCATCACGGTCGATGCGCCCATCGACAAAGTGGACCATACGGTGGGCATAAGCCGCCATATCGGGTTCGTGGGTAACCATCAGCACGGTAATGCCGTGGTCCGTGTTCAGGCCGCGCAAGAGTTCCATGATTTCCTGGCTGCGTTGGCTGTCGAGGTTGCCGGTGGGCTCGTCGGCGAGCAGCACTGCCGGTTCAGTGACAATGGCTCGGGCAATCGCCACCCGCTGCTGCTGCCCGCCGGACAGTTCGGCCGGGGTGTGCTGTTCCCAGCCGCCCAGCCCCACCGACTGTAAGGCCGCAGCCGAGGCGGCTCGGCGGACGGCGGCGCTCTCGCCGCGGTACAGCAGGGGCAACTCGACGTTCTCCTGCGCCGAGGTCCGCGCCAGCAGGTTGAAGCCCTGGAAGACAAACCCCAGATACCGGCGACGCAACCGCGCCCGCTGGTCGCGCGACAAGGCTTCGACATGGGTCCCGTGGAACAGATATTGCCCGGCACTGGGGGTATCCAGGCATCCCAGGATGTTCATTGCCGTCGACTTTCCCGAGCCGCTGGGCCCCATGATCGCCACGAACTCACCGGCGTTAATATCGAGGTCGATCCCCTTCAAGGCCATCAATTCGGCCTGGCCGGCACCATAGACCTTGGTCACTCCGCGCAGGCGGATGAGCACCCCGCTCATTTTGCCGCCGCCCTTTTCTGGTCGGTGATCACCTGCATCCCGGCCTGCAAGTCGCCGCCGGTGATTTCGGTCACGCGGCCATCGCTGATGCCCGGCGTCACCGCCACAGCCACGGCTTCGCCCTCGCTCAGCACCCATACTTGCCGAGCCAAAGCGGTGCTGGCGCCGGCGGCTGCCGATTTACGGGTGATGTTATGACCGGGGCGGCTCGGAATCATACTGGCGATAATCCCTTTTTGAGCGGCTGGTTTGCCCGCATCCGCGGCCGTGGGCACGAAACGCAGCGCGGTGTTGGGCGCCAGCAGCACATCAGTGCGCTGGTTGGCGGTGATGGTGGCGGTGGCGGTCATGCCGGGCCGCAGGCTCAAGTCGCTGTTGTCAACGTCCAGATAGGTGAGATAGGTGACGACATTGTCGGTGATGGTCGAACCAAAGCCCACCCGGGTAATTCGAGCCGGAAATTGGCGACTGGGATAGGCGCTCACCGTGAAAGTAGCCTCCTGCCCAACCTTGACCGAACCCACATCGGCTTCATCGACGTACACCTGCAGCCGCAGCTGGGTCAGGTCTTCGGCCACGGTAAACAGGGTGACCGCCTGCAGCGAGGCGGCGACGGCGTTACCCGGTTCGACGCTGCGGGTCAGCACCACCCCGCTTGAGGGTGAACGGATCGAGGCCTTTGACAGATTGATATCATCGGTGGAAAGGGCAGCCAAAGCGTCGTTGACCCCGGCCTGCGCACTGGCGTAATTGGCCACGGCCCGCTTGACGGTGGCGCGGGCAATGTCGAGTTCGGTCCTGGAAGGCACCTTGCCACCCGACAGGCGGGCGACTTCCTCCAGACGCACCAGGTTGGCTTTCACCTCGTCCACGGTCGCGGCGGCCTGTTCGACCAAGGCTTTGGCGACGGCCACGGAAGCGCGCGAACGCAGGATCTGGTCCCGCAGCTTGGAAGGATCGAGTTCCACCAGCACCTGCCCCTTTTCGAGGCGGTCATTGACATCGACATTGACCTTCAGCACCGTGCCCGAGAGTTCGCTGCCGATGTTGATCGAGCGCGTCGGCTGCAGGGTGCCGTTGGCGGTGACGGTGAGCGTCAGGTTACCGCGCGCCACTGTCTGGGTAATGTAACTCAGGCCCGCCTCGGCGCTGCGGCGTGCCTGCCAATACCACAGGCCGACCGCTGTCAGCAGGATCAACGCGGATCCTGCCCAAAACAGACCACGTCGGTACCAGGCACGCGGCGTCGGTTCGGCAAGCAAGGCGGCAAGGTCGGATTCGGGCGCGGTTTGGGGCGGCGTGATCGCTGGAGAACGTTTAAGCGGACTCATGAACGGGAACTCCGGGGGTTTTTTTCGCTTGAGGTGGGTGGCGCATCAATGCCGTCGGGATCCCAGCCGCCGCCCAGCGCTTTGTACAGACGCACATGGTCGGCACTGACGTCGGCGCGGGCGCTGGCCACGCTGGCCTGGGTGGTGAGTTGGGCGCGTTGGGTTTCGAGCACGACCTGAAAATCGACCAAACCGCTGCTGAAACGCTGACGGGCGAGCACGGCGGCGTTACCGGCGGCCTCGGCGGCATCCTCCAGACGCAGCAAACGCTCGCGGTCGCCGCGCAGGGCCACCAAGGCGTCTTCAACCTCCTGCAACGCCGTCAACACTGCTGCCTGATAGACCATCAGGGCTTGATCCAACGCCGCCTGCTGCGCGCGCACCTGCGCGCGCCTGGAACCACCGTCGAAAACCGGCAGGGTAATGTCGGCCAGCACCGCGCTCACCACCGAGGCGCCGTCGGTCAAGGTGCCCAGGGTCAAGGCGTTCAATCCCAGCGAACCGCCCAGCCTGAAGTTGGGCAACCGTTCGGCCTCGGCCTGCTGTACCCGACCCACGGCCGCGGTCACCAGGTGTTCGCTCGCCCGCACGTCGGGCCGCTGACGCAGGGTCTCGGCGGGAATACTCAGCGCCAGATCCTCCGGAGCCTGTGGTACCGGTTGAGCCGCAGCCAGCATCGTCAACAAGGATGCCGGCGGTCTCCCGGTCAGGACCGCCAGGGCGTGCGCCGACTGTTCAATGCTGGTTTGCAAGGTCGGCAACACGGCGCGGAGCTGCTCGACCGCGGTGCGCGCCTGTTCGGCTTCAATGGAAGTGACCAGCCCGGCCTGCAAACGCCACTGGGTGATCTGCAGCGTTTCCAACTGACTGGCCAGGTTGTTATGGGCGATCACCAAACGCGCCTGCCCGTCGCGCAAGGCGATGTAGGCAAGGGCGGTCTCGGCGGCAATCGAGACCTGCACGTCGCCAAGACTTGCAGCCGTGGCCCGCACGGTGGCCTCGCTGGCGGCCAGCGCGCTGCGATTGGCGCCGAAGATGTCCAACTCCCAGCTGGCATCGAGGCTGGTCGCAAATCTATCAACGGCACTGCTGCTGCCCGACTTGCTGCGTTGCGCCGAGGTTGCACTGTTGAGCTCCGGCCACAGCGCCGCCGCCGAGACGTCACGCAAGGCCCGGGCTTGGCGCAACGCCGCCTGCGCACCCTGCACGCTGGTGTTGGCCTGTAACGCCCTGGTCACCAGGCGGCCGAGCATCGGATCATTGAAGCGTACCCACCACTGGGCCGGCGAAGCGCTGCCGGGCTTAGTGTTGCCCGCCGAAATCGACCACGCGGCCGGCACCTCGACGGCAGGGGATGCGGTTGATGACGGTAATTTTGATCCGCAGCCGCACTGGATCAGCATCAGCAGGCCCAGCATACAGGTGCGGCCGAGCCTCGTCATCACGTACCGCCGGCGCCAACGATCCCCTCTGTCGTTCAAAATTGCATCGCCCGCCGAGGAGTCCAGGGGTTATCTTCGGTCATACTGTCCTCCTCCGTCACGGTCACGGTCATGGTCGTGCTGCCGCTCATTGCGGTTATGATCATCATGCCCATCCCCCCTGCCACCGCCTGGGTAGCCCCAATAACAGCCGCCAAGGGTGACCAGCATCGTCATCATTACTATTGCCAACAGCACTATTTTCTTCATTGCATCCTCCATTGATTCAGAGAAAAAAGTATTTTTTTATTAAAAACAAATAATTATACAACCTATCAAAGGTATAAGGTTGGATTGCCCCAGACAATCTTAGTCTCTCCCCAAGACCGATCACAGCCGTGCCGCCAGCCCCGCTTCGGCCTGGCCCCACTGCCAGTTTCTGATTTCCGGCATGTCCTGGCCGTGGGCGTAGATGTAGCGCTTGTGCTCGATGAGCTTGTTCTGCACCAGCTGTACAAGCTCAACGCCGTTCGCGCCCAACTGCGGTACCCGGTTGATCACATCCTGCACCAGATGGAACCGGTCCAGATCGTTCAACACCGTCATATCAAAGGTGGTGGTGATAGTGCCCTCTTCTTTATAGCCCCGGACATGCAGGTTCTTATGGTTGGTACGGCGATAGGTCAGGCGATGGATCAGCCAGGGGTAGCCGTGAAAGGCGAAGACGATCGGTTTATCCCTGGTGAAGAGCGCATCGAACGCCGCATCGCTCAACCCGTGCGGATGCTCGATGGGCGGCTGCAGCTTCATCAGATCCACCACATTAACCACCCGGATGTTCAAATCGGGCAGGTGATGACGCAGGAGGGAAACAGCCGCCAGCGTCTCAAGCGTGGGCACATCGCCGCAGCAGGCCATCACCACATCCGGTTCCACGTTCTGGCTGCAGCTGGCCCACTCCCAGACGCCGATTCCTTCCCGGCAATGGGCCGCCGCCGCCTCCATGGTCAACCATTGAGGCGCCTGATACTTGCCCGCAATCACCACATTGACGTAATGCCGACTTCTCAGGCAATGGTCCCAGACCGACAGCAGGCAGTTGGCATCGGGCGGCAGGTACACCCGCACCACCGCCGCTTTCTTATTGACCACATGATCGATGAATCCAGGGTCTTGGTGGGTAAAGCCGTTATGGGCCTGCTGCCAGACATGGGAGGCCAACAGGTAATTGAGCGAGGCGATTTTTCGCCGCCAGGGGAGTTCGGCGGTGACTTTGAGCCACTTGGCGTGCTGATTGAACATCGAATCGATGATGTGAACAAAGGCCTCGTAACTATTGAACAACCCGTGGCGGCCGGTGAGCAGATACCCTTCGAGCCACCCTTGACACTGATGTTCGGAAAGCATCTCCATCACCCGGCCGTCGGCGGCGAGAAATTCATCGCTGGCGACCGTCTCTGCCGTCCACTGGCGGTTGGTGACCTCAAAAACAGCCTGCAAGCGGTTGGAAAGGGTCTCGTCGGGACCAAAGATCCGGAAATTGCGCTGCTCCTGGTTCAACCGGATCACCTCGCGCAGAAAGGTACCGAGCACCTGGGTATCGGCGGCCTGGGTTGCCCCCGGCGCGGGCACGGCCACCGCCAGTTTCCGAAAATCGGGAAGGAGCAGGTCGCGGAGCAGCAGCCCGCCATTGGCGTGCGGATTGGCGCCCATCCGTCGATGGCCTTGGGGGGCGAGCTCGGCCAATTCGGGCAGGAGGCAACCCCGCGCATCAAAGAGTTCCTCAGGTCGGTAGCTGCGCAGCCAGGTTTCCAGCTGAACGAGATGCTCGGGATGCTCGGCATCGAGCAGAATCGGCACCTGGTGGGCCCGAAAAGTGCCTTCGATCTGACGGCCGTCGACCATTTTCGGTCCGGTCCAACCCTTGGGGGATTTGAGCACAATCATCGGCCAGCGCGGCCGGGTGGCATCATTGTTGAACCTGGCCTGTCTTTGGATCTGCCGGATCTGGGCAATGACCGTATCCAGGGTGGCGGCCATCAGCTGATGCATGGTTTCCGGCTCCTCACCTTCGACAAAATAGGGCGTCCAGCCATATCCGCGCAGCAGCTGGTCCAGCTCCTCATGGCTGATCCGCGCCAGCACGGCGGGATTGGCGATTTTATAGCCGTTGAGGTGGAGGATGGGCAGCACCGCGCCATCGGTGATCGGACTCAAGAATTTATTGGAATGCCAGGCGGTGGCCAGGGGCCCGGTTTCCGCTTCGCCATCGCCGATCACACAGGCGGCGATCAGTTGGGGATTGTCGAACACCGCTCCAAAGGCGTGGCTGAG
>CAIMMA010000591.1 GCA_903842475.1 uncultured bacterium | reverse complement strand
GGCACAAATTTGTTAAACGAAATCAGTGTGCTGAAGGTTGCGTTGGCTACCTGGTTTTTCAGGTTCGGGTCATCGACGATGATCAGTTTCCAGGGTTGCGAATTGCTCGCCGACGGGGCGAGGCGAACGGCCTCGATCAATAAAGCCATCTTTTCGGCTGCAACCGGTTGGTCGGTATAACTGCGCACGCTTTGTCGGATGTTGATCAACTGGGTGAATTGCATGCATCTCCTGGGGAGCGAGGCAACCGGCGACGTTTTTTGGCCGCCGCCGGTGCCGGGTTTGCACGGCAGATTGCCGGGCGGAGTCTTGCCATCCTGTCCGGCTGAACCGTTCGGTGCAGGGGCTAGAGCGCCTCTTTGAGGATTGCCCGGCTCACTTCCAGGGTGACTTCCCCTGTTTCTCCCAGGCGGGTCATGCCGTGTTGTTCCAGGGCGGCCACGAGGTCGTCGAGCTTGTCCGCGCTCACCCCGTAGTCACCGAGTCGGGTGGGCACGCCGAGGCCTTCGAAAAATGCCCTGGTGTTGGCAATGGCCCGGTCGATTCGTCCAGTCTCCTCTCCGGTGGAGAGATCCCAGACCCGTTCGGCATACTGCAGCAGTTTGGCCCGTTTCTGTTCCTTACGCACGGTCCATACCGCCGGCTGCAGAATCGCCAGGGTCTTGGCATGATCGATACCGAACATGGCGGTGAGTTCATGGCCGATCATATGGGTGGTCCAGTCCTGGGGCACCCCGGCGCCGATCAGGCCGTTGAGGGCGTTGGTGGCGCACCACATCAGGTTGGCGCGGGCATCGAAATCGGTGGGATGATCGATGGTGGTTCGGCCGATTTCGATCAGGGTTCGCAGGATGCCCTCCGCGGTCCGGTCCTGAAACCGCCCTTCCGCGGGGACGGTGACATACTGCTCCACCGTGTGGATGAAGGTGTCGATGACGCCGTTGGCCACCTGGGTCGGCGGCAGGGAGTAGGTCAGGGTGGGGTCGAGGATGGAGAACCGGGGGAACGCCAGCGGGCTGAACACCGGGTATTTTCCGCCCTGGTGGCTGATGACCCCGCCTGAATTCATTTCCGAACCGGTTGCCGGCAGGGTGACCACCGTGCCGATGGGCCGAGCCGAGGTTACCGGCACCGGTTTGAAGCCGCAGCGGAGCAGGTCTTCGGCATTGCCGTCGTAGGCGGCCGCAAGCGTGATGAACTTGGTGCCGTCCATCACCGAGCCGCCGCCGACGGCCAGGAGGAAATCAACGGCTTCGCGGCGCACCACTTCTACCGCCCGCATCAGGGTAGAGTAGCGGGGGTTGGGCTCGATGCCGCCGAATTCAACGATCTTGCGTTCGCCCAGGGCCTGCCGCACCTTGTCCAGGGTGCCGTATTTTTTCACGCTGCCCCCGCCGTAAAGCACCAGGACCTTGGCGTCGGCGGCTATCAGGTTGTTGAGTTCCTTGAGCCGGTCCTTGCCGAAAACGATGCGGGTCGGGTTGTAGAAGTCGAATTTGAGCATCTGGAATCTCCTGAAAATAATGGTTGAAGGATAAATGCCTGCACTGTGGCGCCCGGGTGCCTCGGTCCTTGCCTGCCGCGAAATGCGACCTGGTTACACCAGTTTTTCGATGCCGCTGTAGAAAAAATAGCAGGAAAAGCAGAGCAGGAAAACCGCACAGCCGCCGATCATCCGCCGGTAGCTGGCGTCGCTGAACAGCCGCCGGCCTCTGGCGATCCCGAGGGAAATCAAGGTGTACCACAACAGATCGGCCAGGATGTGGCCAAGGAAAAACGAGGCCACGCCCAGGAAGCCCAGCCGCGCCGAATGCATGATGTAGCCCATCCCGATGGAAGCCCACCAGATCAGCCAATAGGGGTTGGCGATGCTCAGCACCGCTCCGGCGAGCACCAGGTTCCGCTGTTTTTCGGTCGATGTTTCAAGGGTCAGGCGCAGGGTGGGGAGGCCTTTGAGCATGGAGGTCGCCATCCAGAACAGGGTGGCCCCGCCGAGCAGGGCGATGGTGATGAACACCTCGTTGCGGTGGAGGATTGTTGCAAATCCGGAGAGCAGGGCCGCGATCAGCAGCAGTTCGAGCAGGCCATGGCCGAAGATCATCAAGGGGCCGGCGATGGCGCCGCGCCGCGTACTTTCGCTGATGGTGACGGTCAGCAATGGCCCGGGCATCATGGCGCCGGAAAAGGCGATCACAAACGACGAAGCAAAGATGGAGAGCAGGGCGAGGCTCATTGGGGCGGCGCTATGGTCTGGGTCGGATGGGGTTCGGGGCCGGTGTGCCGCGGTCCGGTTGCCGGTCCCACGGGTGAGGCGAGGATCACCAGCGCCACTCCGCCGGCAATCACTGCCAGGTTGGCGGCCATCGACAGGCCATGCAGTTTCCGGAACTGGGCGCGGTGCGGGTTGTCGGCGGGTGTGGTTTCGAAGGAGGGGATGGATCGTTTCAGCGCCGCGGCCCGTGGTTCTAGGACAAAGGCCTGGGTGGCGGTGAGCGCCAGCATCACCGTGATGATGGCCAGGGATGCCAGGGCGAATCGGCCCCGGTTGATCAACTGGCAGAGCAGGGCCACGGCCCCGCAGGCCAATCCCCAGCGGAAATATCCGGGAAACAGCACGCCGACGATAGCACCGGCGGCATCCCGTGCATACGAGGCAAAGAGGAGGGGGGTGAGCAGGAAGGTGAAGAGCGCCGCTCCTCCCAGCCAGCAGCTGACCGCAAGGTTGTAGACCAGGGTGATGGGATGCATGGGGATAGTTCTCCGACAGATTGAACGGGGCCTCAATGCTGGCGTGTAATTCTTGTCAGCAGGGGCTAGCTTATCATGGGGGGAGCGATTAGTGTATAGCTTGTTTTCCCGTTCCAGACAATTAAGAAGCTGCCAGAGAGAAGCCATGCGGACAATAATTGCTTTTGTACTGTTCACGCTGCTTGTGCCCGCCACCGGTTTTGGTCAATCCCACGGATACCGCCAGGGGTACTCCCCGGCCCCTTACGGATCACGCCCCTACGGTTATTCGGGGTCTGGTCATGGGTACGGGTATAACCATGGGTATGGGTATAGCCATCACGATAACGATTGGATCGTGCCGTTGGCCGTTGTCGGCGGCGTCCTCGGGGTGTTGGCGCTGACCCAGATGTCGGCCCCGCCTCCGCCTCCCCCTCCTCCACAACGAATCTGTCGAGACACCTATAATTATACCGACGAATACGGTCGGTACCTGTATTCCCGCTACGTCGACCGACCCTGTTATTGAGTTGCCGGCTGGGCCCGGTCTCCGTCACAGGGGTGCCGGCCAGGGCTCCACTTCCGTTGCTAGACAAGGGCAGTCGCTGATTGTCAATGGTTGCTTGTTTGCATTTCTTGTTTTGAAATTGTATAAATGTAATTATCATAATTGAAATGGAAAAACCGTTGGCCTGATCCCCACCGCACCGAATGAGGCAAAGGGAGGAGCGCATGATCGATTCCGGAGAGCAAGCCCCCCGAGAAAATCGTCGTCCCCGGCAATGCTCCTGTGGGCAGTCCTGCGGAGTGCCTCGATGACTCCCGGGAAAAGCCTGGAATCAGCCTCGAATACGTCTATTGCTCGTTCTGCCTGTCAGCCCGACGATCAAGGTGCGCCGGGAGCGGTCGAGTCGCGAGCAGATGCACAACCCGAGCGGCTGTTGGGCGAGCTGCAGGCGCGCCAGTTTGAGCTGGAAAAGCAGGTCGAGGAGCACCGGCAGGCGCGGGTCGAGGCAGAAGCAGCGCTGCGCAAGTACTACGACCTCTACGATTACGCCCCGGTGGGATATTGTATTGTCGATGGTGCCGGCCGGATCCGGGAAATAAACCATGCCGGCGCCGCGCTGCTCGGCATCGATCGATCCCGGCTGCTTGATCGACGTTTTGTCGCCTTCGTTGCGGCGACCGCTCATGAGCGTTTCGCCTTGTTTCTGGAACGGATTTTTTCGTCGGATAACAAGGTCGCCGGCGAAATCAAGATGCCAGGGCGGGTGCCTGGAGTGGCCAGGGGCGAAAGGCATCTCTACCTTGAAGGCGGTTCGTTTGCCTCGCCTCAGGGCGAGCGTTTGGGCCGGGTCACAATGTTCGATGTCACCGAGTTCCGGCAGCTCAATTCCGAGCGTGAGCATTACCGGTATCAGCTGGAGGAGCTTGTTCGGCAACGAACCGGCCAGTTGGAGGCGGCCAACATCCGGCTCAGGGATCAGGCGGAAAACCTGACTTCCATCTACCAGGCTCTGGACAGCATCGGCCTGATTGTCTGCCGTCTGGAACAGGACGATGCCCGCATCGAAATCTTCAGCAGCGGAGCGGAAAAGCTGTTCGGCTATCGGCAGGAGGAGGCGGTCGGCCAATCGATCGCCCTGATTTACCCGGCCGGCAATGCCGACATGCTCCCCGGCCGGGTCAAACGGCTTCGTCTGGGGCAGGTGATGCAGTCTTTTGACATGACCCTGCAGCGGAAATCCGGCGAGTGTTTTCCGGTGGTGGTTTCCATTCACCCGTTTGCCCGCCAGGGGAGCGAGTTCAGCAAGGTGGTCGGGGTGTTTCGGGATATCTCCGAACTCATGCGGATCCAGGAGCAGCTCCAGGCCATCAACGACGAGTTGGAACGGCGGGTGGAGCAACGGACTCTGGAGCTCCAGGAAACCCAGAAGCAGGTGCTGCACGCGGAAAAGCTTTCGGCCATCGGTAAGCTGTCCGCCTCCATTGCCCACGAGTTCAACAACCCCCTGCAAGGTATTCTGTCGATTCTCAAAGGGTTGCGGAAGCGGGCGATTCTGGACGAGGAAGACCGGCAACTGCTTGAAGCGGCCATTGGCGAGAGCGACCGCATCAAAGATCTGATCCGTAATCTCCAGGATTTCAATCGCCCGTCCGCCGGTAAAAAAATGGTGGTCGATGTCCATAAATCCCTGAATTCCGTCCTGCTGTTGTACAAAAGCGATTTCAAAGGCAAGCGGATATCCGTGGAACTCGATTATTGCGAGGGGTTGCCGCAGATTCTGGCGGTTCCTGATCAGATCAAACAGGTTTTTCTCAACCTCCTGGCGAATGCGGCCGATGCCTGCCACCGGGTCGGCGGTACCATCACGGTCAGCACCCGCCAGCTCGATGACGAGCAGGTGGCGGTGGCGATCAGGGACAACGGTATCGGGATCAAACCAGAGCAGATGGGGCAAGTTTTTCAACCCTTTTACACCACCAAACCCGAGGTCAAGGGAACCGGCTTGGGCTTGTCGGTCAGTTACGGCATCGTCAAGCAGCACCAGGGAGAGATTCGGGTCGACAGCCGACCAGGTGAGGGCGCGACCTTCACGGTCCTGTTGCCCATCAGGGACGGTGGCGAGGGGGTGCCGACATTTCGCGGCTAAGTGTTTCCCAGAGGTTTGCCGCTGTGACGGCCTGGCGGAGTACGGTTCGGATTGGAATGACTATGGCGGATGGAGAGGGTAGGTATGGTTGAAACCTCAATTTTATTTGTCGATGACGAGGAAGTGATCCGGAAATCCTTTGCCCGGGAGCTCATTGCGGAGCATTTTGCGGTGACCGCTGTTGGCAGCGGCAGGGAAGCGGTCGACGCATTGGAGGGCGGGCAGCAGTACGACCTGGTGATCACCGACCTGATGATGCCCGATGTCGACGGTTTCGGCGTGCTCAAGGCGGTGAAGCGGTATACGCCCCAGGCCAGTGTCATTATTCTCACCGGCTACGGCGATATGCGCACCGCCATCGACGCGCTGCGCCTGGGAGCGGACGACTTCACCCTTAAGCCTTGCGAAATCGAGGAGCTGGTCTTCCGGATTCGGCGTTGTCTCGAAAAGCGCAGTCTGGTGCAGCGGTTGGCGGCGCAGAATCACCAGTTGGAGGAGGAGGTTGAACGTCGTCGTCAAGTCGAGGCGCAACTGGTTGAAAGCGAATATCGTTTTCGTCTGGCGCTCGATACCTCTTCCAACGGGGTCTGGGACCGTAATCTGCGTACCGGTGAGGTCTATTTCGGCGAAAACTGGCGCCGCACCTTGGGGTATCAGGACGTCGGCGAGATCCTCGACGACCGTTCTTTTGAAAATCTGCTGCACCCCGAGGATCGGGGGCGGGTGCTGGCCCTGCGGGAATCCCATGCCCAGGGGCTGACGGACACCTACGAGGCTGAATTTCGCATGAAAAACAAGGCCGGCGGCTGGCAGTGGATTTTATCCCGTGGTCAGGCGGTTGCCAGGGATGCCCAGGGGAGGGCGCTGCGGATCATCGGCACCCATACCGATATCACCCGTTTGAAAGAAGTGGAGGCCGAACTCCAGCGGGCTCGGGTGGAATTGGAGCAACGGGTGCAGGCCCGGACCGTGGAACTTTCCGACTCCAATATCGCCCTGACCGTGTTGCTGAAAAAACGGGAAGAAGATAAAGCAACCCTGGCCGAGCAGGTGCTGTCCAACACCGCCAAACTGGTTGAGCCGTTCCTCGACCGACTCAAAGAGAGCGGCCTGAACGATCAGCAGGAGGTGCTGGTCGATATCCTCCATGCCAACATCAATGAATTGACCTCGCCTTTTGCCAGCAATTTTTCTTCCCGGCTGGGGCGTTTGACCCCGGCGGAAATTCAGGTCGCCAATATGGTGAAACTGGGCAAGCGGACTAAGGAAATCGCCGCTATCATGCATCTCTCGCCGGGAACGATCAGTATTCACCGAAAAAATATTCGCAAGAAGCTTGATCTGACGCATCAGAAAACCAATCTCCAGACTATGCTTTCCATTAATTCGTAACGGACGGCCTTTCGTTTTTACAGGATATTTATACTATCCTTTTGATCTCCAAATTATCTTCCTTGTTTTTTCGTGCCGGTCCGCCCAATGTAAAGGGCGTACAGTCGGGATGAAGCCGCCATCCGCGCACCATGCTGCGGTTTGGTGGTGCATCCGTGTGCGCGGTTGTCGGCTTTCTTGCCTCAGCCGCATCATCTTCCTTTCTCAGGAGGTTTTATGACCAGACAGCAATCCTTTACCAAAATAGAAAACGAGTTGTTGCCCAAATTCAGGAAAATGACCAATGAGGCCGAGTCCACCGAAGACGTTAAGAAGTTTTTTGCCTACTCCATGCAGGAATTGCTCGGTCAGGTTTTCAGCGGACAAATGGAACTGCAGTTTGGCGATGTCGAATTAGTGCCGGAAGGTAAACCGCCTTACAGGTTGAGTGAAGCGGTCCGATCCCTTGAGGATTTCAACCAGGTCTGGGAGGCTTCCGATTTGTCCCATATCGTTTTGCGCTTCGCGGAACTGGCGCTTAACCGCTATCGGCATCTGGATAAAAATCCGAAGAAAACCGAGGCGAAAATCAGGTTGTAACGATGCCCGGATTATCCGGTAACAGGTAGAATCGGAGATGAAAATGCATGAGGCCTTGTTTTATCAACCAACCGAAAAGAGCGGGGTGGTTTGCGGGCTTTGCCATCATCGCTGCCATGTTGCGGCGGGAAAGCGCGGCATCTGCGGCGTTCGGGAAAACATCGAAGGGCGCCTGATCAGTCTGGTGTACGGCCGGCTGGTCTCCTGCAATAACGATCCCATCGAGAAAAAACCGATGTTCCATCTGCTCCCCGGCAGTCGGTCGCTGTCTATTGCCACCGTGGGCTGTAATTTTAAATGTCTGCATTGCCAGAATTACGAGATCAGCCAGTTTCCCCATGTGCATGACAACCAGATTGCCGGCAGTCCCCGCAGCCCGCAGTCGGTGGTGGACGAGGCGGTGCGGACCGATTGCGCCAGCATCAGCTATACCTATGTCGAGCCCACCATTTTTTATGAGTTTGCCTATGACTGCGCCCGGCTGGCCCGGGCGCAAGCGGTCAAAAACATCTTTGTCAGCAATGGTTACATGACTCCGGAGGCGGTCCGTCATATCGCCCCGTACCTCGACGGGATCAATATCGATCTCAAGGCGTTTACCGAGGATTTCTATCATACCATCTGCAAGGCCCGGCTGGAGCCGGTCCTGGAGAATATCCGCCTGTTCCATGAACTCGGCGTGCTGGTCGAGGTCACCACCCTGGTTATCCCCGGGCTCAATGACGGTGAGGAGGAACTGCGGTCCATCGCCCGTTTTCTCAAGGGCGTCTCCATCGATATCCCCTGGCATGTGAGCGGCTTTTATCCCACCTATAAAATGCTTGATCGGCCGCGGACCCCGGTGGCCACGCTGCGCAAGGCTCGTGAAATCGGTTTGGCCGAGGGGCTGCACTATGTGTATGAGGGCAATGTTGCCGACTCCGGCGGTGAGGATACCCGCTGTCCGGGATGCGGCACCCTGCTCATTGAGCGCTCGGGGTTCCAAAGTCGGCCACTTGGACTGGTGGATGGCCGGTGCGCATCCTGTCGTCTGCCGATAGCCGGGGTTTGGCGGTGAGCATGCATTGTTTGGAGATTAAAAGGATATTTTGAATCTCCATTAAACTCCCTTTTTATACGCATTGTCACGCCCTGGAAATCCACTTATCCTTACCACAGGCGCAATTGCCACTCGGTTACTCATCAATGAATCGATACGTAAGGAGGTGTCCCATGCAGAACATTAAACAGATCGTCGTCCCCGTGGATTTTCATCAGCATACCGATGATTTGGCAGATTTTGCCATCGGCATCGCCAATAAGCTGGAAGCCAAGGTGACGTTTGTGCATGTCGTCGAGAAAATGGATTTATACTCCGACGATAGCACTTTTTCCTTTGCCCAGATCGCCGAGGAACTGCGCGGATATGCCCAGAAAAAGATGACCGCGCTGCTTGCAAACAACAAAGGCGCTTGTCCGGATTGCACCGGTCAGGTCTTTCTGGGCGACGTGGCGGACACCGTGGTGGAGTACGCCAAGGATAGCAACGCCGACATGGTGATCATGGGCACGCACGGGGCGCAGGGAATCGAAAAGATCATGCTGGGCAGCGTTGCGGAGCGCGTGCTCAAACGGGTCCATTGCCCCATTCTGGTCTTCAACCCCTACAAGGGCGAGCGCGGCTACCAGATCAGCGCCTCCGTCAGTGAGAGCGTCCTGCCGATTTAGATGGCCCTGGCTATCAACTCATAAAACTGGAAATATGATGACATTCTCCGTGTTTACTTTTCTGGTAATACGGAGAGTGTCGTTAGTGTCCCGAAGTCTCATTGAGCAGTTCTTTCATTTTTTTCGCTACGTGTTCAGCTAAGGCTACACACTGTTTACACAAGGCTTCATCTGGTTCAAAAGAGGGGAGCACCCCTCCCAAAGGATATTTCGAGGGTAGATAAATAGTATCCAGCAGGTCGCAATCCTCTTCGTTTAACTCAGCATTAACTTTGCATTCTGCAAGCATACGGACAAGTTCGGTAATGGTATGGGTTTTACGGAGAGCATGTTTTTTTTCCAGAAGAACAGCTTTTAAGTATTTTTCGATACTTTGCTGAACATTTTGCAGGCAGGGGTTGAAAAGCTGGCGTTAGAGCAGGATCTGGGCTGATTGCAAATTCTCATCAGCGTACCGAATCCATTCTTGGGTTTCATTTTTCATAGATAACCTCACCTCTGGCTATTTCATCGAGCATTACACTAGGTTGCGCCCCGATTTTGATAGGAAGGATGTCCAAAGGGATCCGGCGGGAAATTAATCGGGTTTTTTTTCGATACTTCATTGCCAGAGGCAGGTAGGCCAAGTCGCTGTTTTGAAAAATGGCGATGTCGATATCATGGGGATCTCTCGCGGTCAAGAAGGAGCCAAATACCACTATTTTGATAACTTCCGGTTCATCGCGAAGGCTTGCAACCAGCTCTCTTTTGAAAAATTCCTTTTCTTGCAGGGTTAAAGTCATTCTTGATTCTCCTCGTGTTTTCAACAGCGATTATTGTGCCGATTTGATGGAATTAAAAAAAATGGAATGGCCCATTACCGTCATTCCGGCGCAGCCCTGCATCCGGTGCTTTAAATTTGTTCTGGACTCCAGCCTGAGCTGGAGTGACGTTCCCGCGCGGCACGCAGCGAAGCAATAATCGCCTCTAAATTATATCTGTCTTTTTCCCTTTGTTCTTTAACTATTAACACCGTCGTCGAGAAAATGGATTTATACGCCGATGACAGCACTTTTTCCTTTGCTTAAAAGTTTTGCCCCTTTCTCAAGCCAACCTGGGAACCCCGGGAGAATGCGCTGCATCCCGGTGTATGCCCGCCGCCCATTTTTGTATCTTGATTCATCGCCCCACGCTTGTTATACTTGTTATACAAAAAATCAATTATGGAGGGGAATAATGCTTGCGGTACGGCTTTCAAAAGAATTGGAAGATGAACTCACGAAACTTGCAGCTTCAAGCGGGCGGAGCAAAAGCTATTACGTTAAGGAGGCCTTAGCCTCATATCTGCAAGATCACTCAGATTATCTGAGTGCTCTCGCTGCCCTTGAGCGGAAAGAACCACGTACCAGTCTTGCTGACATGAGGAAAGAACTTGGCTTGGAACGTTGAGTTTCTTGCAACAGCCAAACGGCAATTGCTAAAAATTGATAAATCCTGGCAAAAAAAGATATTAGATTATCTTGAAGATGAAATTTCTCCATTGGATGACCCTCGCACAAGAG
>CAIMMA010000590.1 GCA_903842475.1 uncultured bacterium | reverse complement strand
GACCTGTCGCGGGCCAACAATGACATGAACAACCTGCTGGCCGGCACCGGCATCGCCACCGTCTTTGTCGATCACAGCTTGCGCATCCTGCGCTTCACCCCGACTGCAACCCAGATCATCAACCTGATTAACAGCGACGTGGGCCGACCCGTTGGCCATACCGTCACCAATCTGGTGGGCTACGATCGCCTGGTGGCCGATGTGCAGGCAGTGCTCAACACCCTGGTTCCCCAGGAGGTCGAAGTACAGACTTCCGAGGGCAAGTGGTACACCCTGCGAATCCTGCCGTATCGCACCCTTGATAACGCGATCGAGGGCGCGGTAATCACCTTTGTCGACATCACCGCAGTGAAAACAATGCAGGAGACCTTGCGCAAAACCAATGCCCTCAACCGGCTGGCCGTCGTGGTTCGCGATGCCCACGACGGCATGACGGTGCGGGATCTGGAAGGGAATATCACCGCCTGGAATCCGGCCGCCGTTACGATGTACGGTTGGAGCGAGCAGGAGGCGCTGGCCATGAATATCCGCGAACTTATACCGGAATCACTCCAGGAGGAATCGCTGAAAAAAATGGCGCAGCTCAGCCGGGCCGGCACCCTCAAGCCGTATCGCACCCAAAGGATAGCCAAGGGGGGGGCGGTTGTGGACATCTGGATGACCGCATCCGCTTTAGTCAATGAAACCGGCGAGATGTACGCAATGGCGACAACCGAACGAACCGAACGGGTCAAGGGACCCAAGAAGGCTCGAACCAAGGGGCCTGATAATGGCCGGCAAAGATAAATCACCTGATGAGCAGAAACTGTATTTAACGGAACAGACTGTTGTTCGCCCAAAGGAATATGAAATGAACCAAGGCACCAGCTATACGGCGATCAAGCAGACGGAAGAGGTACTGCTCAAGGCGGGAGCCCTGCAGGATGCTATTTTCAACAGCGCCAACTTCTCCAGCATCGCCACCGATGCAAATGGCGTCATCCAAATCTTCAATGTCGGCGCCGAACGGATGTTGGGGTACTCGGCCGCCGAGGTGCTGGACAAGATCACGCCAGCCGACTTTGCCGATCCGCAGGAACTGATTGAGCGCGCCACATGGCTCAGCAACGAGTGTGGAACTCCGATAACGCCGGGATTCGAAGCCCTTGTCTTCAAGGCCTCGCGCGGCATGGAAGACATCTACGAATTAACCAAAATTCGTAAGGACGGTAGCCGCTTTCCTGCAGTCGTGTCGGTCACCGCCCTGCGCAACGAACAGAACGCCATCATCGGCTACCTGCTGATTGGTACGGACAACACCGCCCGCAAACAGATCGAAGCCGAGCGACAGCATTTGCTTGCGATTCAGGAGGAGACCAACCAGCAGCTGCAGCAGGCCAACCTCACCCTGCGCGAGAGTGAAGAAAAGCTCGCAGTGACACTCAAGTCCATAGGCGATGCCGTCATCGCCACCGACACTGAAGCACGGGTGACCATTCTTAATCCCGTTGCTGAAAAACTCACCGGTTGGACGCAATCGGATGCGGCCGGTCGTCCGGTGGCTGAGATTTTTCAGATCATCAACAAAGAAACCCGTCTGCCCGCCACCATCCCAGTCATGGAAACCTTGGCCCATGGCACCATTCAGGGACTGGCCAACCACACCGTGCTGATTGCCCGGGATGGTGGCGAGTGCGATATCGCCGACAGTTGCGCCCCAATTCGTAACCGGGAAGGTCAGGTGATGGGAGCGGTGCTGGTGTTCCGTGATGTCACCGGGGAATACGCCATCCAACAGGCCTTGAAAGATAGCACCTCAAGGGTCGAGACGATTTTGGGTTCCGTGGTGGACGGCATCATCACCCTCCATGCCGCCGGCGGCATCATCGAAACCGTCAACCCGGCAGCCGAACGGATGTTTGGCTACACGGTCGCCGAGCTCGTCGGTCAAAAAATCAGTCTGCTGATCCCCGAGCTAGATGGCGAGCAACACAATGTTCCCCTCGAGTATTACAGCGCCAGCGATGCAGCCCGCGCTATTGGCCTTGGCCGCGAGGTCGTGGGCCGCCGCAAAGATGGTCGCCTGTTTCCGATGGAGATTGCGGTCAGTGAAATGTGGCTGGGGAGCCAACGCTGCTTTACCGGTATTCTGCGGGATATCACCACACGCAAGCAGTCGGAAGAGGCGCTGCTCAAGGCAGGTGCGCTCCAGAATGCAATTTTCAACAGCGCCAACTTTTCGAGTATCGCCACCGATGCGAATGGTGTCATCCAGATCTTCAATGTCGGCGCGGAACGGATGCTGGGCTACACCGCCGACGAAGTTTCAAATAAGATCACTCCAGCCGACATTTCTGACCCCCAGGAACTGATCACCCGCGCCGAAGCGCTGAGCATCGAGCTCGGCACCCCGATCAATCCGGGCTTCGAGGCCCTGGTGTTCAAGGCTTCACGCGGTATCGAAGACATCTATGAACTGACCTACATCCGCAAGGATGGTAGCCGCTTCCCGGCGGTGGTATCGGTCACGGCCCTGCGTGACGAGCAGGATGCGATCATCGGGTATCTGCTGATCGGCACCGACAACACCGCCCGCAAACAGATCGAGGCCGAGCAGGAGCAGTTGGGTCAGCGGCTGCGCGACCATCAGTTCTACACGCGGTCCCTGTTCGAATCCAACATCGATGCGCTGATGACCACCGATCCGGCCGGGATCATCACCGACGTCAACAAACAGATGGAGGCGCTTACCGATTGCACCCGCGACGAACTGATCGGGGCGCCGTTCAAGAATTACTTCACCGATCCGGATCGGGCCGAAGCAAGCATCAAACGGGTGCTCAATGACAAGAAGATCACCAACTACGAGCTCACCGCGCGCACCAGAGACGGCCAGGAAACCGTGGTGTCGCTCAATGCCACCACCTTCTACGATCGGGACCGAAAGCTGCAAGGGGTTTTTGCCGCCGCCCGTGATGTCACGGAACGCAACCTGCTCGACCAGGTGCTGGAGGAACGAACCGCCGAACTGGAAAACGCCAAGACCGTGGCGGAGGAAGCGAACCTTGCCAAATCGGACTTTCTCTCCAACATGAGTCATGAGATCCGCACGCCGATGAACGCCATCATCGGCATGTCCCACCTGGCGCTGAAAACCAAACTGACCCCGCGCCAGCGTGACTACATCAAAAAAATCATGGGTTCCAGCCGACATCTGCTCAACATCATCAACGATATTCTCGATTTCTCGAAGATCGAGGTGGGCAAGCTGACCATCGAGCATACCGAGTTCGAACTGGAAAAGGTGCTTGACAATGTCGCCAACCTGATCGCCGAGAAGAGCGCCGCCAAAGGATTGGAACTGGTTTTCGACGTCGACAGGAATGTGCCGTCCAACCTGATCGGCGATCCCCTGCGACTGGGGCAGATTCTGATCAACTACAGCAACAACGCCATTACCTTCACCGAGCAGGGCGAGATCGACATCCTCATCCGCCTCAAGGAGCAGACCGACGAGGAAGTGACGCTCTACTGCGCCGTCCGCGATACCGGCATCGGCCTGAGCGAGGGACAGATGGAGCGATTGTTCCAGCGATTCTCCCAGGCCGACACCACCACCACCCGCGAATTCGGCGGCACCGGCCTCGGGCTGGCCATTTCCAAAAAACTGGCTGAATTGATGCACGGCGAGGTGGGAGTGGCAAGCGAACCCGGCAAAGGCAGCACCTTCTGGTTCACGGCGCGCCTCGGCAAGGGCCTCGTTCAGCCGCGAAAGCTGGCACTGTCGGCCGACCTGCAGGGCAAATGCGTGCTGGTGGTCGACGACAACGACAACGCCCGGCAGGTGCTGGGGGAGTTGCTGAGTACCATGAGTTTCAAGGTCGACCAGGCCGAATCGGGCCAGGCCGCCATCAATGCCGTGCATCGTGCCGAGTTGGAGGAGAAGCCTTACGAAATCGTCTTTCTCGACTGGCAGATGCCGGGTATGGATGGCAACCAAACCGCCAAGCTGCTCAGAAAACTCCCCTATGACCACCTGCCGCACCTGATGATGGTGACGGCTTTCGGTCGCGAGGAAGTCATCAAGAAGGCCGAGCAATCGGGTATCGAGGAGGTGCTGATCAAACCGATCAACCCCTCGGTCCTCTTTGACAGCGTCATCCGCATGCTGGAAAACTGCGACAATGACCGGCGCACCGCCCCGGATGCGCCGACCGAAACCTTCGAGCAGCTGGCCACCATCACGGGCTCCCGCATCCTGCTGGTCGAGGACAACAAACTCAACCAGGAAGTGGCCACCGAATTGCTGCGCGATGCCGGCTTTGTGGTCGACCTCGCCAAGAATGGCCGGATAGCGATGGACAGGATCATGACCGTTGAGTACGCCCTGGTTTTGATGGATATGCAGATGCCGGTGATGGACGGCCTGACCGCCACCCGGGAAATCCGCAAGGATGAGCGTTTCGATCATCTGCCGATCGTGGCGATGACCGCCAACGCCATGCAGGGCGATCGCGAGCGGTGCATTGCGGCGGGCATGAACGACCACGTCGCCAAACCGATCGAACCCGAAAACTTATGGAAAGCGCTGCTCCAATGGATCAAGCCGCTGCACTCGCCGGCAACAGTCGCCATGGTGCCGCCGCAGACGGGACCGGAAGTTATCCTGCCCGCTGCAATCGAAGGACTGGACATGGCCATCGGCCTGAACCGGGTGCTCGGCAAAAAACCGCTCTACCTCTCGATGCTGCGTAATTTCATCACCGGACAGCGAGCAGTGGCGGCGGAAATGCTCAACGCGCTGGAGGATGACAGCTGGGAAATTCCGGAACGGCTGGCCCATACCCTCAAAGGAGTCAGCGGCTCCATCGGCGCCGCCGGCCTGCAGCAGCTGGCGGCAACGCTCGAAACCTCGATCCGAGAACGTCGTCCGCGTCAAGAGATCGAGGCCCGGCTCGACGAGTTGAACAAGCCGCTGACCGCGCTCATCGCCCAACTGGAACAGCAGCTGCCCCAAAAACTAATCGACGCAACGGTCACGGTCTCCCCGCAGCAATTGGCGGCGGTCTGCGACAAGTTAAAGGCCTTGCTGGCCGATGACGATGCCGAGGCGTATGACGCGCTGGACTCGAATGCGGACATGCTTTACGCCGCCTTTCCCGACCACTACAGCAGGATCGACGACGGCATCCGAACCTTCGACTTCAAAGCAGCGCTGGCGGCGCTTGAGGCCGCCACCGCAGCATCGGCCTGAAAGGAAACCTATGAACGAACCCGATCTCCTTGCAAGGGCCACCATATTGGTGGTCGACGACACTCCGGAAAACCTGGCGCTGATCAGCAGCCTGCTCAAGGATACCTACAAAGTTAAAGTGACCAATAACGGTGACAAAGCGCTGGCGATCGCGGCCGCGGACTCGCCGCCCAACCTGATTCTGCTCGACATCATGATGCCCGGCATGGACGGCTACGAGGTCTGCCGACGACTCAAACTCGACCCCCGGACCATGCACATCCCGGTGATCTTCCTCACCGGCAGGTCTGAAGTGGAAGATGAGCAAAAAGGACTGGAGTTCGGCGCGGTCGACTACATCACCAAACCGATCAGCCCGGCTATTGTCCTGGCGCGGGTCAAAAATCATCTGGCCCTGAAGGCCATGGCCGACCTGCTGCGCGGTCAGAACAACCTGCTGGAATCCGAAGTGGCCAAACGAACCGACCAACTGGTCATCGCCAAGGAAGATGCCGAGAAAGGCAAAGAAAATGCGGAGGCCAGTCTTGCCGAAATAAAAAACCTGCAAACCCAGCTGGAGATGGAAAGAGCCTACCTCCAGGACGAAATTAAACTGGAGTACAACCACACCAAAATTATCGGCCAGAGCGATGCCCTCAAATACGTCCTCTATAAAATCGAACAAATCGCCAGCAGCTCCACCACGGTCTTGATTCTCGGCGAAACAGGGACCGGCAAGGAATTGATCGCCCGCGCGGTTCACGACCTGAGCCTGCGCAAAAACCGAACGCTGGTCAAAGTCAATTGCGCCGCCCTGCCGGCGAACCTCATCGAGAGCGAATTGTTCGGTCACGAAAAAGGGGCGTTCACGGGTTCTCAGCTCAGGCACCTGGGCCGTTTTGAGATCGCCAACGGCGGCACCTTTTTCCTCGATGAAATCGGCGAATTGCCGCTCGAACTCCAGGGGAAATTACTCCGGGTGCTCCAGGATGGCGAGTTTGAACGGTTGGGCGGTTCGCAAACCATCAAAGTCGACACCCGGATTATTGCCGCCACCAATCGCAATCTGGAAGAAGAAGTCCGCCAGGGACGTTTCCGTGAGGATCTCTGGTACCGGCTCAATGTGTTCCCGATCACCTCGCCGCCGCTCCGCGATCGCCGGGAAGACATTCCCCTGCTGGTCGATTATTACGTCAAACAGATCGCCAAGCGGATGGGCAAGGTCATTGATATCATACCGATGTTGACCATGGAAGCGTTACAGCAGTATCACTGGCCCGGAAATGTTCGGGAACTGGAGAATGTGCTGGAGCGGGCCGTGATCAACTCGTCGGGCCCTAAGCTTCGCTTGGTCGACGAGCTCAAGAAGCCTGCCAAGGATTCGCCGAATAGCCCCACCAAACCCCTGGCCGCCGTTGAACATGACTATATTCTGCAGGTGCTGGAGCAGACCAGCTGGAAAATCAGCGGAAAAAACAGCGCTGCAGAAATCCTTGACCTCGACCGCAGCACTTTGCGAGCCCGCATGAATAAACTTAATATTGAAAAACCGTGAATTTTCGTAACGCAACGGCTTTTTTTACCTTGGACAGTAAACAGCGCATTTCATGGTATGCCTTCCCTCCTTTCCAATTCCTATCCGGTGACTAAGGAACGTACCCTTGCGGCTTATTGGAAACGTGGAGT
>CAIMMA010000589.1 GCA_903842475.1 uncultured bacterium | reverse complement strand
GCAATCGTTTGTTCCTGCGCGGGCTTCCGATTGATAATCCCGACCGCGTCGCACGAATTCCTGTTATTAAACTGGAATGTACCACCCGGCCGCGCCAGCCAATGGACTGGGGTTACGAAGACCCGACGAAGGAAGATTGCAAATGACAAAAAGAAACGTGATGTGGCTGTTTTATCAGGGGAAGCGACCGCCTTATGTACCCTGGATTTTCAACTTTATATATGAAGTGTTCTGGAAATTGACTGATCATTATGGTGGGGCAAACCTGGTACAGCGTGAGATGTTGGACGGCAATATTCTTATTATAGGTCATGGTGGGCAGCCATCTAATGTCGCCGTTAACTTACTTGATTCAGTTCTGAATACCAAATATCCTATAATTGCGACATTCATGTTTGGCGTCAACGATACACGCTGGTCGGTTGTTGCTGAGGATGCTAAAGCAACCGCATTTGTAGCTGGTCTGACGACGGCGGTCAATCTCGCCAAAAAGAATTATGTAGTTCTGTTGCTTTTTAAAGAGTCAAATTTTTCGCATAGTAATGCACCGGATGAGTTTGCGTTAGAGGTGAATGGTGTCTCAGACCGGTTGGTGGTGGAGCAAGATAAATTCGCCACCGCACGACATATTCCTGTGATTGACAATCAGGGGGCTTATATATTATGAAAAAATCACGACGTTCAACTCTTCACCTGATCTGCAACGCCCACCTCGATCCCGCCTGGCAGTGGGACTGGCAGTCCGGTGCAGCCGAAGCCATTTCTACTTTTCGTACTGCCGCCGACCTGTGCGAGGAGTTCCCGGATTTCGTCTTCTGCCACAACGAAGCCCTGATCTACCAGTGGGTCGAGGAGTTCGAGCCGGCCCTTTTCGAGCGCATCCGCAAGCTGGTGGCCGCCGGCCGCTGGCACATCATGGGCGGCTGGTACCTGCAGCCTGATTGCAATATGCCTAGCGGCGAGAGCATCATCCGGCATATTCTGCTGGGAAAGCCGTACTTCCGCGAGAAGTTCGGCGTTGACGTCACTACCGCGATGAACGTCGATTCCTTCGGCCACTCCCGCGGCCTGGTGCAGATCCTGGCCCGCAGCGGCTACGACAGTTATCTCATCGGCCGACCGAAGGAACCCCGTGGCCAGACGTTTGACGGCGAGGAGTTCGTATGGAAGGGGTTTGATGGCTCGGAAATCCTGGTAAAGCGCGTTCGTCGTGGCTACGGCACCCGGGTCGATGCCGCCATGCCGGCGCTGTCCGAGTGGCTGAAAACCCAGCCGCCTTTCGAGTGCGATGGGTTCTTCTGGGGGGTCGGTAACCATGGCGGTGGCGCCTCCCGCAGAGATTTGCAGGAACTTGAACCATTTATCAAGAGTAGCACGGACATAGAGATTCGTCATTCCACGCCCCAGGAGCTCTTTGCAGACCTGGCCAAAGGCCGCGCCGGGTTGCCGCGGTTCGCCAATGAGCTCAATCCAGAATTCCCCGGTTGCTACACCTCGATGGTGCGCCTCAAACAGAAGCACCGCCGCCTCGAGAACGAGATCTTCAGCCTGGAGAAGATGGCAGCAGTGGCGACTTTCCAGGGGTTGCAATCCTGGCCTACCGCAGTGCTCGATGAGGCCATTCGCGCCTTGCTCTTGAGTCAGTTCCATGACATGCTGCCGGGCTCCGGAATCCAGGACGTGGAGGAACACACCCTGCAACTCCTCGACCACGGCCTTGAACTCATGGGCCGCGAAAAGCTGCGTAGCTTCTTCGCCCTGTGTGCCGGGCAAAAACCGGCCGTAGCGGACAATCCGCCGATTCTGGTCTACAACCCGCATCCTTACCCAGTCGACGAACTCGTCGAATGCGAGTTTCATCTCCACGACTTCAACTGGCGCG
>CAIMMA010000588.1 GCA_903842475.1 uncultured bacterium | reverse complement strand
GGATGATGACCAACCCGATAATTTTAAACAGCGGCACCAGGATCGAGGCGATGAAAATCACCAGGCCGATGCCGTAGGATCCCTCGCGAAAGAAATAGAGGATGCCGTCCATGATGGTGGAACGGTCGGGGACACCGAAGGATTCGACTTCCATGATCGGCAGCAGGTTCGCCGGAATCGTCAACAGGCAGGCGGTGAGGAGCAGGGCCCAGGTGCGGGTGATGCTGTTCACCTTGCGGGGGTGCAGCGAATGGCCGCAGCGGGGGCAGTGTTCGCTGCCGGATAGGGCGGGGTATTCGGATGGCAGCAGCTTGTGGCAACTGTGGCAGAGGAGAAAGGCGCTGGCCTCCGGCATCTTTTTCGGCGCCTTCCCGGCAATTGTTTTTTGTTCGGGCAGCAAGGGATCCGGTTGGTCCATCATCGACCAGAAGAGTTGACGGTCGGTGGCTGCCTGGGCGGCGATGGTGGTGACCACCAGGCCGATGAAGCAAAAAAATCCTGGATTGAGGGACAAGGTCGCCATGTGTGACATCTTGATCATGGTGATCAGGGCGCCGACCAGGAAGACATCGGTCATCGCCCATTCGGTCAGATGATGATAGTACCGGAAAAAACGGGGCATCCAGGGCGCCTGCCATTGTCGGGACAGTCCCAGGGTGATGACCAGCAATCCGGCCAGGACCAGGAGGGGAAAAACTAGGGTGGTTAACGCCACGGTGATTCCGAGGATATATTGCTTTTGGCTGAACAGGCTCAGGCAGGCCTGCGCAATGGAACTATGGGTGTTGAAGCCAAGAACCGAAAAACTTAAAAGCGGCAGCACGTTGGCCGGCATGTAGAGGAACAGGCCGGTCAGGCTCAGGACCAGGGTTTTCTGCAGGGTGTTGCGCCGGTAACGGAACAGCTGCTGCGAACAGCGCGGGCAGACGGCAACCTGGTGGGGCAGCGGCGTAACCGCCTGCAGGATGAGACTACAGTCGGGGCAGACCGTCACGTTGGCGGGCGGGGTCGGGGGGCAGGGCGGAAGCATATTTTTAAACAATGGAAAAGCGGGATGAGCAGGGGTGGTGCCATGGGACCAAGAGCATGCTGGCCATCCTTCAGTGTTGGTAGAGAGACGCTTGCCTATCAAGGCAATGCCGAGATCGCGTGCTGTGATCGGCTAAAAAAGAGATGTATTTCCACGAATCCTCGGGCGGTCAAGGGAGGATTTCCTCGTCGATTCGGCTGCAATCTGTAGCCGCGCGCAATATACCGGCCTTGTGGAGGACATACAAGCCCATCTCTTCGGAAGGTGCGTATTATCATGCCCGTCGGACCCCTCCAGGGGGGTCGGTATCGGTGTGTTCTTACGCTGTCGGATTGAGGCTCCGGATGGCGGAAGCAGGGGAAACCGTGTATAGATGGGCAAGGGGGCGATCCGCTGGTCGTGCTTCACCTGGAATTGGCGTTTTTTCGTGCTGGAAAGAAGCTGAAGAGAGAGAAAAGGTTATGGAACGTCTGCATCAAGTACAAGGAGGGGGAGGCACGGCTCTGCCGGTTTCGCCCTATTCCTTACCCAATATCCGGCTGTTTCTCGCCTTCCGGGTGCGTTCAATGCCCGGTTTTATTACCCGGTTTTCACCATTCTTTTTCTTGATTTTGGCTTGACCCTGGAGCAGTTCGCCCTGCTTAATACGGTGTGGGCCCTCACCATCGTGCTGGTGGAGGTGCCTTCCGGCGCCCTGGCGGATCTCATCGGCAGGAAGCGGTTGCTGGTGGCCACGAGCGCTTTGATGATCGCGGAAATGTCCCTGCTCGCTTTTGTGCCGCTCGGCAACGCGCAGGTTATCTTTATGGCTTTTCTGGCCAACCGAATCCTCAGTGGCTTGGCCGAGGCCATGGCCAGCGGCGCCGACGAGGCCCTGGCCTACGATACTTTGGTGGAATACGGCCTCGCCGGCGAGTGGCCCAGGGTTCTTGAAGTGCAGATGCGCGCCCAGAATGTCGGTTATATCTTTGCCATGACCTTGGGAGCAGCCGTCTATGACCCCGGTCTGGTCAACCGGATTCTCCATTTCTTGGGGATGGCGGGAGGGATCAGCCAGCAGATGAGCATGCGCTACCCCATCTATCTGACCCTGTTGTTCAGCCTGCTGGCGCTGGTCGCCACCCTCGGGATGCGCGATCCCCTCGGACCGGTGGCGCAATCCTCCCAGCACAGACCCTCAGCCTCGATATGGGAAATATCCCGCCTGACCCTGCATGCTGGGAAATGGATATTCCGCACCCCGCTGGCGTTGGCGATCATCCTTTTTGCCATGACCTTTGATCATACCCTGCGGATGCTGGTCACCCTGACCAGTCAATACTACCGATTGATCGCGCTGCCCGAAGCCAGTTTCGGTCTGGTGGGGTCGGCGGTGGCGGTGCTCGGGTTGTTCGTGCCCAGGGTAGCCCGGATCATGGCCGAGAAATGGTCGCCCGGGAAAAATGCGGTGGTGCTTGGCGTCTCGATGCTGGTCGTTTTGTTCCTGTTGACGCTGTTTGTTCCCTATCTGGGTTTGCTGCCGATGGTGGCGGTGTTCATCGGTCTGATGCTGACGAGTTATTTCACCAGTCACTATCTCAATCAAATTACCGAATCGCACCAGCGGGCAACCGTGCTGAGCTTCAAGGGGCTGGCCTTTAATGCCGCCTATGGTTTCATCGGCGTGGTCTTTGCGGTTCTGATCCAGCATTTCAGAAGCGGACAGGCTGCGCTCCACCCCCAGTGGTCTGCCTTACTGGTCGAGAATCAGGCGTTCAAGGCGGCAATACATTGTTTTCCGTGGTACCTGGGCGTAGGTCTGTTGCTGGTTTCCCTGGTATGCCTGCCAAGGTTGTCTCGCCAAGGTATCGAAAAAGAGCTTTGATGGCGGTTGACGGTGTGCCGGTCCGGCGAGGTCCTCACCGGTGCTCGGGAACCCCCAGCTTTTTGAGTATCAGACCCATCGGACAGAATTTGGTGAACCCGAACTGCAGCAGGTTGGCACCGACGAAGGCGGTGAACAGCAGCCAGTACCGGCTGATAAAAAACGGATTGCCGGTGCAGTCGACCCCGAGCGACAGGCTTAGCAGGATAAAGCAACCGGCGATGGCATGGATCCAGTCAGTGATAATCATCAAGTCCTCCATGGTGGTTTTTTTGATACCCGGGTATTTTCAGGTGCGCGTGTAGGGGAAAGGTTTAAGTACGGATCTGCTCGGCGTCAATCCAGAGTCGCTGCTGTCAATCAGGAGGAGGGGGAAAGAGAAGCTGGGGTCGGGAGGCGGAAATAGCTTTTTTTTGCCCGGAAATACAAGGAAAACTGATCGTATTGCTCGATTGCGCTGATGGATTGACCGTTTAGTACTCGGTATTGAGTATTTTTCGCAAGAAAATGTAATTTTGGGGTATATCCGTGCGAGATTC
>CAIMMA010000587.1 GCA_903842475.1 uncultured bacterium | reverse complement strand
CGCACTGACATGAATTCCGCCCTTGTGGGCAAAGGCGGAATCACCGACATAGGGCTGGTAGCGATCGTGCGGCAGGTTGGCCAGTTCATTGACCAGGCGGGCGGTGGTATAAAGTTGATCGATACGCTTGCCGACATTGCACTCCAGCCCCATTTTGAAAATCAAGGCCGGGATGATGGAGGTCAGATTGGCATTGCCGCACCGCTCCCCGAATCCGTTGATGGTGCCCTGTACCTGATTAGCGCCGAGCTGAACGCTCATCAGGGCATTGGACACCGCGGTTTCCGAATCGTTGTGCGAGTGAATGCCGATCCGGACCGAGCTTTGCAGTTCAGCGCAATATTGCTGCACCCTCGCCATGATCTCGGGGATCTCGTGCGGCAGGGTCCCACCGTTGGTATCGCACAGCGCTATGGTTTCCGCGCCGCCGTTGATCGCTTTGCCGATGGTGGCCAGGCAGTATTCCCGGTTGTTTTTAAATCCGTCAAAAAAATGCTCGGCATCATAAATCAAGTGCTGGACACGGGGGCGCAGGTAGGCCAACGAGTCTTCGATAATCTGCAAATTATCTTCAAGTTCGATCCGTAACGCATCGATAACATGGATATCCCAGCTTTTTCCAAAAATAGTCACCGCCGGGGTTCTGGCATCGAGCAGCGCCTGAAGATTGGCGTCTTTCTCTGGAGGTTTCTGGAAATGCCGGGTTGAACCAAAAGCCGCCAGTTTGGCGTGCTTGAGGTCGACCTCCTGCATCCGCCTGAAAAAATCGACGGCTAACGGGTTGGAACCGGGCCAGCCGCCTTCGATAAAATCAATGCCAAGCCGATCCAGCTGGCGACACACCTTGATTTTGTCGTCCACCGAGAGGTTGAAATTCTCGGCCTGGGTGCCGTCTCGCAGGGTGGTGTCATAGAGTTCAATGATTCTTGCCATGTGCTTTACACTGTTTCTTCCAGGGGCATATTTTCCTTGTCCAGAGCAAAGGCATCATGCAATGCCCTGACAGCCAGCTCGGTGTATTTTTCAGCGATGATGCAGGATACCTTAATCTCCGAGGTTGAGACCATCATCATGTTAACCCCTTCCTTGGCCAGAATCTGAAACATGGTTGACGCGATTCCGGGTTGATTGCGCATGCCCACCCCGACAATCGAGACTTTGGCGATGTCCTTATCGCCGGTGACCGCCTCGGCGCCGATCTCTTCGGCGACTTTCTTGAGGATTTCCATGGCCCGGTCATAGTCCCGACGCAGGACTGTGAAAGTCATGTCGGTCAGCTTGCCGTCATGGGTATTCTGGATGATCATGTCGACCAGAATGCCGGCATCAGAAATAGGCAGGAATATTTTTGCCGCAATACCGGGCTGATCCGGTACTTTCTTGATAGTGATTCGAGCTTCGTTTTTGCTGTATGTAATGCCGGATACTAACATGGATTCCATGATTTTGTCCTCCTCAACAACCCAGGTGCCTATATTTTCTGAAAAAGTAGAACGGACATGCACAGGCACGCTGTACCGTTTTGCTATCCCCACAGACCGTATATCCAATACCTTGGCCCCCAAACTGGCCAGCTCAAGCATCTCGTCGTAACTGATGCGATCGATTTTTCGCGCCTTGCTGCAAATATTGGGGTCAGTGGTATACACCCCTTCGACATCGGTGAAGATCTCGCAGGCATCGGCTTTCATGGCCGCAGCCAGGGCAACGGCGGTGGTGTCGGAGCCGCCCCGGCCAAGCGTGGTGATGTCCCCTCGATCAGTCACACCCTGAAAGCCGGCAATAGTAACAATTTTACCCTGATCCAAATATTTATTGATCAAAGCTTCGTCAATAGATTCAATCCTGGCCTTGGTGTGCATGTTGTCGGTATGAATGGCCACCTGATCGCCGAGCAGGCTAATCGCATCGCACCCCGCCTCTTTCACGGCCATGGCAAACAGGGCCACAGTGACCTGTTCGCCGGTGGCCAGCAGCATATCCATTTCTCGAAGGTCCGGCATCCGCTGGACCCCATGGGCTAGCCCGGTTAATCGATCGGTTTCTCCGGACATGGCCGAAAGGACCACCACCATCCGGTTCCCCTGCCTGTGGCTCCTGATAACCCGTTGGGCTACCGCCTTGATTTTTTCCGGGGAACCCACCGAGGTTCCGCCAAATTTTTGAACGATGAGCGCCATGATCGTGTCCGCAAAAAAGAAGAAAGAGTTGGGTGCGAAATCGTTGAGTGAAATTTTCCTCACTCGATTATTGCCGAAAGTTCTGTGCTGTCCGGGAATGGTTGCCGCCCGATTGCCCCGCAGGATATCACAACAAAAAGCGGAGCAAAGAATTTAAGACGTATTTTTAAATTTGCAACCTGAATCCATATTTTGTACATACGCAACACGTTATTTATTTTTCAACAATGGTTTCCATGGATACACCTGCCCTGCACATTGTTCTGGTTGAACCGGAAATTCCGCCCAACACCGGGTCGATCGCCCGCCTTTGCGGCGCAACCGGCACCATCCTCGACCTGGTCCATCCCCTCGGCTTCCAGATCGACAACAAGCATCTCAAGCGGGCCGGCCTGGACTACTGGCCGCAGGTGACCATCAGGCATTGGGACAACCTGGAAACCTTTTTGCAGCAGCACGACGAGCAGCGTCTCTTTTTTTTAACCACCAAAACAACGCGATCGTATACCGAAGCTCGATTCCAGCCCGGGGATATCCTGATTTTTGGCAAGGAGACAAAAGGCTTGCCGGAAGATATTCTCAAGCTGTATAGTGACCGATGCTATACGATCCCCATGAGTAATCCTAATATTCGCAGTCTCAATCTGGCCATGACTTCGGGTATTGTCCTCTATGAAGCCCTGCGGCAGATCTGCCGATAATACCAACCACCAACCACCACCACGATTTCCAAGGAGAAAGTAATGCCTGACAGGATTTTCAATTTCAGCCCCGGTCCCGGCACCATGCCCTATTCCGTCCTCCAGGAGGCGGCGAACGATATCGTCAATTTCAAGAATACCGGCATCGGCCTGATCGAAATGAGCCACCGATCCAAAGAGTTCATGGCCGTCGCCGACGAGACCGAAGCCCTGATCCGCGAACTCATGGCGATCCCGAAGAATTACAAGGTGTTGTTTCTCCAGGGCGGTGCTTCTTCGCAATTCTTCATGGTGCCGATGAACCTGCTGGCCAGCGGTCAGAAGGCCACCTACCTCAACACCGGGGTCTGGGCCAAAAAAGCCATTAAAGAAGCGAAACTCTTTGGCGATGTCGAGGTCGCCTACAGCAGCGAAGAGCTGAAGTACACCCGGGTGCCCAGAGACGACGAATATTCGGTATCCCCGGACAGCCAATATCTCTATTTCGTCACCAACAAT
>CAIMMA010000586.1 GCA_903842475.1 uncultured bacterium | reverse complement strand
GGAGAAAAAGAGGCCGAGCAGCAGGAGCAGGGCGGCGAAAAGGAAAAACTGCCGGTGGAGCTGCGCCACCCGGTTGAGGTGGTTGGCGGCTTCAAGCCCCACCACCAGGGTGCCCATGGGCGTGGGCAGTTGGGCTTCCGCCGTCGTTTTTTGGTCACGGGCGACCAGGCGCACCGGGTCAACGGGGAGCGTCGCCGGGTTTTTTTCCAGGCGGACATACTCGATGCCGGGTAGGCGGGAGAGCGTCGCCAGCAGGACCGGGAGTGCGGTCTTGTTGCGGAGTTGGACGATGGTGCCGGCATCAAGGCCGATTTGAATGCAGCGGATGGCCTTGTCGGTGCCGGGGTAGACCAGGACGGCGGTCCCTTGGTTCAGGTCATAGTGAATCCGGTCGGGCGGGAGGGCGCAGGCCTGCGCATTGGTGGGCCGCCAGTCGGGTGGACCGGCATGCACCGAACCGTCGGTTTCGACCAGGTTGATGCCGAGCAGCCCGGTTTCTCGGGCCAAAGCAGTCAGTTCCTCCGGCTGCAAGGGGTCGATGGTGTAGAGGTATTCGACAAAACGGGCTTTGTCCCGCAGGAAGGAGGTGACCACGCGATCAATGGTTTCCTGGGAAAGGGCGGCGTTGAACAGGTTCTCCTCGATGATGGCCGCCATCATCCGGGAGCGGTTCAGGGTATTGCGGTGGAGGTCTTGGTCCATGGCGATCAGTTGCCAGAAGAAAACCGCCAGCACCAGAGCTATGAGCGCACCGAAACCGGCCAGGTTCACTCCCCAGGAGGGCAGGGAGAAGCGGCGGCGGCCGTCGGGGTTTAGGGTTGGCGCCATTGGTTGCCTCCATGATAGCCTCGATGCCGGCCGCAGCCTGGCCCGCCTTTGCCTCTGCCGCAGAGCCCCAGGCGAGCCCTGGCCCCGGTCGGATCCCGGTCGTAGCGTTGTTTCGCCGCGTCAAGGTCATCAATGTTCCCAGGGGTTGCTTCGGTGCTTTCCTGCGTGGCCGCTTCTGCTGCAGGTCGGTTGACCGGAGGGGCGCCCGTAGTGCATGGCGGTTTGTTCTTCGGCTCAAGGGCTGTGGCAGCCTCCGGGGATACCGGCCGGAAGCAGATCAGCGCCATGAGCGTAACGCCAAAGAGCAAGGGCTGCAGTCGGTGTTTGTTCCAAGGCATGGGCGATGTTTCCATAATCGGCAGGGAAGAACGAAAAGGGGTCTGGCTGAAGAAGAGCAGTATACATGCCAGATCGGTTTGGCGGTAGATTTTCCGTTGTCTCGGTGCTGGAGGCTGGCTGACGGTTGCGGTCAGGATAGGGTCGCCAAGGTTGTTTCGACATTTTTGTCGAATCGTGCTCCGCCGTTGTCGAATGCATGGTTTTCGTTCCTTGAGGGCGCATTGGGCGGAGAATGCTGGAGGGCGCGTAAGATGAGCTTGAAAATCGGCACGATGTCCCCTATATACAACAGGGGCGCTAGGGTGAAAGGCGCAGGTGAAAACCGATTTTGGGGGGACGGCGATGGCATCGGAATATCAGGATATCAGCTTGGAGCGGTTGCGCGAGTACATGGGCCGGCATCACGAGCAGGATTATCTGCTGGTCGATGTCCGCCAACCCGATGAGTACAGCAAGGGGCATCTTCCCGGTTCGGTGCTCATCCCGCTGGGGGAACTCCCCGAACGGATGCTTGAGCTGCCGGTGGACAAGGATATTGTTTTTTATTGCCGTTCCGGCAAACGATCGCGCGGCGCCGCTGTGCTCACCGGATCGCGGCCCTATGTGGCGGGCACTGTCTTCAATCTGGCCGGCGGCATTCTGGCCTGGGATGGTCAAGTCCTGCTGGAGACGCCAAGTCTTAAAACCTTCGACCTTTCGGGAACGGATCGGGACGTGCTCCTCCAGGCCATGAACCTGGAACGGGGGGCGGAACGTTTCTACCTCGCCCTTCGTCAGCGCTACGGCGCGGTCGCCTGGACCAACAGCCTTGCCAGTCTGGCCGATGCCGAAGAGGCGCATGCCCGCATGATCTATCGGTTCTGGGCGGCCGACCAGGCCGACCCGCCATCCTTTGCAACGGTATACGCCACGCTGGCCGGGGACATCATCGAGGGCGGTCATTCCAGCGCGGTCCTGGTGGCGATGCTGGAGGAACTGCCGCTCACACCGTGCCGGGCCACCATGGAAATGGTCCTGGTCGTCGAGTATGCCGCCTATGACCTCTGCCGCAACCTGGCGCACCGTTTCCAGGGGCAGCCTTTGGCGCAGGTCTTCAATGCCATTGCCGAAATGGAAAAAGAACAT
>CAIMMA010000585.1 GCA_903842475.1 uncultured bacterium | reverse complement strand
TTTTTATTTTAATTGTTTATTTCGCTGCCAGTATATTTTCTTTAATCGTGTACCACTTTGATAAATCAGCCGCTAAATCAAATAGATGGAGAACGAGAGAAAGCTTTCTCCATATTTTAAGCGTAATGGGAGGTTGGCCGGGAGCTTTAGTTGCTCAAAGGATTTTTCGCCATAAATCAAGAAAACGATCCTTCCAAATAGTTTACTGGGGAACGGTGGCTATCAATTTTGGCTTGCTTGCCTTCTTCATCCTTCCTGCCGGAAAAATCCTTCTTAAGACCTCGCTACCTTCGTATTCAATGCAGTATGTGAAAAATATTACAGATGAAATAAAGAATAAATCCAATGCAATACAAGGAAAATCAGCATCTGATTTGACAGGGCCGAAGCAATACAAGGGAGCTATGTACAGTTGGACCAATAAGGAAGGCAAAAAAGTGTTTTCCAACGTGGGGTTTCCTCAAGACCAAGCTTACACTGACGGCACGATTGAATGGCATTAATGCGGCATCTACCCTTCTGGAAAATATTTAGGCAAAAGGGGACAGATGTATTTGGTACGGAGCTGTTTGGAGGAACAAGTGCTTCGCCTGGGGCAATGCCCATGGCCGCCGAAAAAGCGTTTTCAGAATGAACCCTTGGCGCCTTATCATCGTGTGGTGAACTGAACACGATCAGGACCGACCATGATCAACAATATTGATAAAATCCGCCAGGAACTTCAGTCATTGGCCGATGAGGACACCCGGAAAAGCGGGCAACGATTCTTCAAAGAAACGGTTCGGCTTTACGGCGTTAAAACCGCCCTGGTCCGCAGGATCGGCAATACCTACGGCAAAGGCCTTAAGCAGGCTGGCAAGGAGGAGGTCTTTGCCCGGTGTGAGGAGCTGTGGCAATCCGGCTTTTTGGAAGAAGCTATCATTGCCTGCTCCTGGGCGCATGGCCTGCGAACCTGCTATGAGGCCAAGGATTTTTTTGTTTTCGAACATTGGCTGCAGCACTACGTCCGCAACTGGGCCTCCTGTGATACCCTTTGCAATCACCCGGTCGGCGCCTTGGTCGAAATGTTCCCGGAGCATCTGGCCGGGTTGCAAAGGTGGGCGGTTGCCGGCAACCGCTGGCTGCGTCGCGCCGCGGCCGTCTCCTTGATTGTTCCTGCCAAGAAGGGCCTGTTCCTGGAGGATGTTCTTGCGATTGCCGATATTCTGCTTGTTGATGACGACGACCTGGTGCAAAAAGGGTATGGCTGGCTGCTGAAGGTGGCGAGCCAGGCGCATCCGGGCGAGGTGTATGCCTATGTTATGGCCCATAAAGGCACCATGCCGAGAACGGCCTTGCGCTATGCCATTGAGAAACTGCCCGGAGAAATGAAACTCAAGGCAATGGAAAAATAGTCCGGCAGTCCTTCCGGCGGCTTTGCACCGCTCCTTTCCCTTGCCTGGTAAGGAAATGTTTATGAACCAATGGAATAAAGTCAAAATTCGCAATGGCCGACCATCTGATCACCAAAAAATCGTTGCAGTTATGCCTGAGTGGTAACCCGGTGACGGCGTCATTGATGGTGTGCCGGTTATGTTGCACTATTTTGGGCAGGACCATCCAATCGTTCGCTTTAGAAAGGAGTTGTCCGCGAGCTGAGCCTTCGGTGAAATCGTGGACTGTGCCGCTGGTTAGAGGCTTGGACCAGTAAAAAATATTGATTTCGGCTTCGGCCGCTGGGGAACGAGCATGGCACCTGGGGTGGATGCCAGCGGGCCGGGGCACCCCAGAAAAGTGGTGGAAGAATGATGGATGCTTCGTCCAATCAACCCCCGCGAATGCTGTTGGCGGGTTCGTTAGTGGTTGTGCTGCTGCTGGCGGTTTCAGGGTTTCGCCCGTTTGATCGTACCACCTGGCTGCTCGAGATTTTTCCGGTTCTGATCATCCTGCCCCTGCTGTGGGCCACCTGTCGCCGTTTTCCCTTGACCCCGTTACTCTACGGGTGCATCTTCATCCATGCCCTTGTCCTGGTGGTCGGCGGCGCGTATTCCTATGCAAGAGTGCCACTGGGATTTTTCCTCGCCGATCTGCTGGACCTCAGCCGTAATCCCTATGACAAGATCGGCCATTTCTTCCAGGGCTTTGTTCCTGCCCTCGCTGCCCGGGAGATATTGCTGCGCGGTCGGCATGTGCGGGGTAAGCGGATGCTCGCCTTCCTGGTCATTTGCGTGGTGCTGGCGATCAGCGCCGCTTATGAGCTCATCGAGTGGGCGGCGGCGTTGGCGCTCGGGCAGGGCGCCGACGAATTTTTAGGGACGCAGGGCGATCCTTGGGATACGCAATCCGATATGTTCCTGGCCCTTATCGGCGGAGTGACAGCCCTGCTGCTGGTTTCGCGTCTTCATGACCGCCAGCTGGCGCAGATGGTTAATTCCGAGGGCTAGCATGGCCGCCTTGGTTCTACGGTTTCCGCAGCGGTCTGATCGCCACAATCCCCGCCCTGATCAACGCCTCCATCTCCTCCCGGGGCAGCCCGGCCAGCTGCAAAATATCGTCCGCCCCTTCCCCCACCGCCGGCGGCTGCAAACGTAGCGCGAAACTTTGCCCATCGAGCCGCAGCGGCAGTTTGGGCAATTGAACCGATTTGCCCGCCGGCGTGGCGGTGGCAACGAATCCGCCCGAAGCGTTCATGTGGGGATCCTCCCACAGATCAACCGGCTGATTGACCGGAGCAAAGGGGATGCCGGCCTGCTCCGCCAAAGCCATCAGGGTGGCTTTCTCCAACCGCTGCAGCCGTTGCTGCAATTCCTGGGAGAACCAGGCCCGGTTTTCGATTCGCCCCTGATTGGTGGCCAATCTCGGATCATTGGTCCAGTCGTCGAAGCCGAAGGCCTTGCACATCCGCTGCCAGTGACGGTCCGAGGTGATGCCGACAAACACCTGCTCCCCGTCCCTGGTGTTGAACAGCTCGTAGACCGACCAGGTACGGCCGCGTTCCGGCATGGGCGGCGGGGCCTGCCCGGAAACCGCGGCTCCGGCCATGTGCTGCCCCATGAGAAAAGCCACCGATTCAAACAATGCGGCCTGCACCAGTTGCCCTTGGCCGCTGTCGCGACGCTGATGGAGGGCGGCGAGGATGCCGATCACCCCGAAGCTGCCGCTGAGGATATCGGTGACCGAGGCCCCGGCCCGCATCGGTTTGCCGCTCGGTCCGGTCATGTAGGCCAGCCCGCCCATCATCTGCACCACCTCGTCCAGGGCCGGCCGGTGGGCATACGGCCCGGGCATGAACCCCTTGAGGGAGCAAAAAATCAAACTTGGGTTGCGTTCCTTGCAGACCGCATACCCGAGTCCCAGCCGCTCGATGGTGCCGGGGGCGAAATTTTCAATGAGGACATCAACCTGTTCCACCAGTTTCAGGAACAATTCCCTGCCCGATTCGGCCTTGAGGTCAATGGCCAGGCTTTTTTTGTTGCGGTTGAAACAGGTGAAAAAACCGGCCCCGAACCCCTGCAGCCAGCGGGTATCATCCCCCTTGCCAGGCCGTTCGACCTTGTAGACCTCCGCTCCCAGGTCGGCCAGGATCAGCCCGCAGGCCGGTCCCATGATGTTGTGGCCCAGTTCCAATACCCGAATCCCGGTCAGGGGCAGTTGTTGTTGCTTCATAAGTTCCTTTTATCGGTGTCTCGGCAAGGGCGCCCCTCAATCGGGACGACATTCCTCCCAATAGAACGCTACCCGGTGGATCATAGCATAAAATAGCGATTGTACCGTCAGCCCGATATTCGGATCAAGAAATCTTTTGGAAAAATCGGCGGAACTTGCAAATCCGGGCGGATGGTTGCCCGCTGGCCGCCTCCTGACCTGAGGTGTTAAAGGGTTCCGAGTGTGGCGTTCAGGGAACTCGCCTGGTGAGGGGCTGGCAGCGGAGAACGGGTGCAACCTGCTTGCCGGGCTCGGTCCGGAGAAGATGGCAGGTATTTTTCGATTAACCAATGGAGCGGCACTGCCGATATTTTAGTATAGTATGAAAAACTGTGGCCGACTGGGGCAACGGTGCAGTGGCGCTGGCTGCCGCCGGGGCGCAGGAAAAGTTTTTTCAGGAGGGGGTTTAAGCATAATGAAAATCAAACTATTGCTGTTCACGGTGCTGCTGCTGGCCCTGGCGACCATCCCGGCCCGGGCCAGGGAGGCGCGGCCCGCCGGGGTCTCGCTCTACGGCGAAACCCTGCTGGCGCAGATCAATATCTACCGGCAGGAGAACGGGCTGAACGGGCTCCGCTTTGATCCGGGCTTGACTCAGTTGGCGCAAAAGCATAGTTTTGAGATGTTTCAGCAGAAACGAATCGGCCACAGCAACTTCAACCAGCGGTTTGAGCGAGCCGACAGCCGCCTCTGTGTGGAAAATGTCGGTTGGAATTTCACCAACCCCTTGAAAATGTTCGATTCCTGGCGAGCCTCGCGCGGTCATGACGAGAACATGCTCAAAGAGGGGATCACCAAGGCCGGTATCGCCGAGGTCGGCGACTACGTCACCTTCTTTGCCTGCAAATAGCAGGCAGTGCCGGCAAGCGGCACG
>CAIMMA010000584.1 GCA_903842475.1 uncultured bacterium | reverse complement strand
GGCATGCGGGCTAAGTTTTTTTCGACAACTGAAGGCAGATGGAGTTCCGCCTCAAGAAGAGTGGATGCATCTGGCGTTGGGTTTTGCGGTGTCCGCAATCACGGCTTATTTCGTGGTGCGGTGGTTGCTGGGGTATGTGCGGACGAAAACTTTCAATCCGTTTGGTTGGTACCGGATCGGATTGGGGCTGGTTTGGTTGGTACTGGCGTAGAAGTCAGCTAGCTGGCGCATTTTGCGCAGAGCCCAGTCAGTTGGAGGGAGTGGTGAATGTCTTGAAAGCCGAGTTGGCGGGCTTTTTTCTCGAGAGGTGCGATGAGGCACTGGTCGAGGCAGATGGTGGAGTGACATTCGCGGCAGACGATGTGGTGGTGGTGGTGATCGGACTGTTCGGAAAGATAGAAAGTTTTTCCTTTGAGGGAGACTCGTTGGAGGAGGCCTGCCTCGCCGAGGGATTCGAGGATTCGGTAGACGGTGGCGCGGTCGCACACCTCTGACCCCACTTTGGCGTGGATCTGTTCTGGGGAGAGCGGGGAGGAGGCTTTTTCGAGGACTTGAAGGACCGCCCTACGCCCTGGAGTGGACTTGAGACCCGACTCTTTGAGGGGATTAGCTACCTTGGCGTGGGAGTGGCGCATAACGGATGTAAAGTGGAGCAAAGCTGAGCGTGATTCGAAGAAAAACTAGTCTAAAAAGGCTGAATAAATGCGAAAAGTTGCATTGAAATAAGTAGGAGGTGTGAGTAGAATCATGCTGTAAGGCATGAAAAGCATACGAAATCACAGGAATCGGGGTTTTTCACTGGTGGAGCTGCTTGTCGGCATTGCGGTTGGTGCACTTCTGGCAGGCATGGGAATCCCGGCGATCCAAGGGGCACTGAGCAAGGGAAAGCAGGTCGCCTGTTCCTCAAACATGAAGCAGATCGGACAAGGGATTTTACTTTATTCTCCTGAAAATAATGGACGGCTTCCGAGCATCCTATGTGGCGGGACAGATGTGAACGCCAGCTGGATCAAACAGCTACAGCCCTATCTTGGGACGAATTATTCCCGCGTGCGCGTTTGCCCGGCGGATCCGTTATTCAGAACCAAGCTTTTGCAGAATGATGCCACTAGCTACCTTTTGACTGAGCGTGTTAATTCCGACTCATTCGTGGACGAGGACGGAGAGCTAGCGACTGGGGAGGTCATCTTCGATCGGCTCCTGAATATTCGAAAGCCATCCCGGGCAATTTTGATGTTCCTCGGCAACACCAACAAAACAAGCCGAAGGGACGATCATATCCATGTGGGGCTGATGAGGAGCTGGAGTGGTGTGTGCGGTGAAATTTGGCCTGATGCTTTTGGTGGTGGCGCACGGGATGGAAGCCGAGGTAGTGCGAATTACCTTTTTGCTGATGGCCATGTTGAAAACATTGCTGCAGTAGCGCTGAAGCAACGAGTCGAACGCGGTGACGATATCACGGTGGAGTTTTGAGTTGTGAAGTTGAAGCTCTTTCTCTGGTTGGGTCTGTCTTTGGCGACCAGCATTAGCAGTATTCGGGCCGAGAATATCACTGTCTTGGTTAGTGATGTGAGTTCTGCTCGCAATTACGACCCCATTGACAACTCAGGCTACGTAGTCCGACCTGTTTCTCATGCAGATATCAATATTATCTGGAACGCCTCCACGAAAATCTTTACTGGTGGTTTCCGTATCGACAACGGACCGAATTTACCTGCAGAAAAATTTGGATCTGAAGACGCGATCGCATATTTGCCCTCAACGGCGAAGCGTCAGCAAATCAATTACTCGGAGCAGTACGAATTTCGAGGAGCCCTCAATGATAACTACTGGATTTTGCCCTCAAGCCCCACGACTAGCAACACCTATGGCGTCTTATACCTAGGGCTTACCTCTTACGATGTTCCCAAAGACGGCACCTTCAAAGACGATCGTCTCGTATGGACCATACATTCGGTCGAAAATCTGACGACGCCCTCCGCGAACGCCTTTTACGGCTATGCAGTTACCTCGGGTTCAGTGGGAATGCATCTGACCACCGACCCGACCTATCCTGGCGTTCAAATGGACGCCCTGACTGAAGGCCACGACCATCGAAACCTTATTTTCAAAGCTACTGGGATGTATCGAGTCACCTTCCGCATTCGCGGAACTCTTGCCGTAACGGATACGGAGGTAAGTAGCCTCGTGCCTATCTATTTTGGCGTCGAGACTGCTCAGATTCCTACACAAACACCGGCCACTGGGTATGATACATGGAAGTTAGCTAAATTTTCACCCCAGCAGGCAAACGATTCAACGGTGAGCGGACTTGATAAAGATCCAGATGGGGATGGGGCCCACAACTTGCTGGAATACTCGTTGGGTGGAGATCCCAATG
>CAIMMA010000583.1 GCA_903842475.1 uncultured bacterium | reverse complement strand
TTTTCGGTGGCCATAGCGAAGAGGATCCACCCGTTCCCATTCCGAACACGGAAGTTAAGCTCTTCAGCGCCGATGGTACTGCATGGGAGACTATGTGGGAGAGTAGGTCGCCGCCGGTTTTATACTAAAGCCTCATCAATCTTTCGATTGATGAGGCTTTTTTTTTGCCACTGCATCCGTAATTTTTATAATTCTGCAACCAATGTCATTAACTTAACCCAGTGTTAAACATGGGCTAAAAGATGCCAAAGCTGGCGCGCATTAAACATGGAGGAGCGCCGCATCACATAATCCAACGCGGCAATAGCCGGTCAACCTGTTTCTTCTCCGAGGAGGAAAATGGGGCTGAACTATTAAAATTCAATGAGAACTGGCCCAACAAGCGGGTCAACCAGACGGTGGAGAGAGGCGTTGCGCTAATCGCGGCAAGTTCAGTGGCCGCCGCTGGTTACCCTTGGGTTGGGCAGGGGAGTTCCGGAGACAGGCTATCCCTTCGCCGTGAAACAATAATCAGCAATTTCTGTTGACTTCCTTCGTAAGCTCTACGAGTTCAGCATCGAACTGATCAGCCCGTTTGCCGATGTCGACAGCATCGAACTGCTCGGCGCCCCAACCCGACTCTCCATCAAGAACCGCAGCTGCAAGAAAACGGCTGGTGCACTGGGTGATCCGCGCTGTGGCGCAAAAGGGTGAAGCAAACCAGATGCCGGACTCAGGCGGCTGCGGATGCCTGTCGATACAGGGCTTCCGCCTGGTAGGAGCTGCGGACAAAGGGGGCGGCGGCCACCGCCGAAAATCCCACTGCCAGCGCTTCCTTGGCCATTGCCTCGAATGCTTCGGGCGGGATGAATCGGGCCACCTCCAGGTGCGCCTTGGAGGGCTGCAGATACTGGCCGATGGTGAGGATGTCGCAACCGGCCTGGCGGAGATCGCCAAACAGTTGGGAGAGCTCGCCTTCGGTTTCCCCCAACCCCACCATGATCCCGGATTTGGTCACAACCCCGGGAGCAATGGCCTTGCTCTGGAGCAGCAGTTCCAGGCTGCGCCAATAGCCCGCCTCGGGCCGCACCTGCGGGTAGAGTCGTGCCACGGTTTCAAGGTTATGGTTAAGGACATCCGGACCACTGGCCAGCACGGTCTCAAGGGCCCGGTGATCGCCCTGAAGATCGGGAATCAGCACCTCGATCAGGGTGTGGGGATTGTGTTCCCGGATGGCCCGGATGGTGGCGGCGAAATGGGCGGCTCCGCCGTCGCTGAGGTCATCGCGGGTCACCGAGGTGATGACGCTGTAGCGCAGGCCCAAGGCAGCGATGGCTGCGGCCACCCGCGCCGGTTCCCCCGCATCGGGCGGCCCGGCCGCGCCATGGCTGACCGCGCAGAACCGGCAGCTGCGGGTACATTGCTCGCCCAGGATCATGAAGGTGGCCGTACCCTTGGCAAAACATTCGAATTGATTGGGGCACATGGCCTCCTGGCATACCGTGGTCAACCGCTGCGCTTTGATCAGGTGGCGGAGGCGTTCATACTCAGGCCCGGTGGGCAGCTTGCGCCGCAGCCAGGGGGGTTTTGCCGGGGTCGGTCGGATGGTCATGGCAGGGCATCAGGGGTTGAGGGATGGGTAACCAGGAGGTCGGCGCGCATGGGATGCAGCGCCACCGCAAAGACCTGGGACAGGTGGATGCGCAGCCTGCCCAGGACCTCGTCCATGGCGCAGGCAGCCCCGCGTTCCAGGGACAGCGAGGTCATGCCGATATCCCGCAGGCCGCAGGGATTTATCCAGGCAAAGGGGACCAGATCAACGTTGACATTGAGGGCCATACCGTGGAAGCTGATCCCGTGGCGGATGGCGATGCCGATGCTGCCCAGCTTGTTGTTGCCCACCCAGACGCCGCGGTTCCGCTCGTCGCGCCCGGCGCTCACCCCGAAATCCTCGGCTAAACGCCGCATGACCTCCTCCAGCCGATACACATATTCGCCGATCCGCAATCGGGCCCGGCGCAGGTCGAGAATAGGGTAGACCACCAACTGACCCGGTCCGTGATAGGTGATCTCGCCGCCCCGTTCAATGGGCACTAGTCCGATGCCGCGGCTGGCCAGGAACGCCTCGCTCACCCCCAAATGTTCCCTGCCGCCTCGGCGGCCCAGCGTAAACACCGGCGGATGCTCGACCGCCAGGAACAGGTCGTGCTCGAGGTCTCCCCGGCGACGGCGTGCCGCCAGTTCGACCTGCAAGGCATAGGTCCCGCCATAGGCCATCTGGCCGAGGTTGCAGAAGTCGGCTCGGCGTCCGTCGATTCCGGGACTGTCCGGGAGGGGTTGGGCGGGCTTATTGGTCACCGGCTCCGGAGGGGCCGACCAGGCAGGGACTACGGGCCGCCAGCACCTCGTCTAGCCGCCGTACCTTGCAGCGTTGCGGGGCCTGGCGGAGGAGTTCGGGCTGTTCGGCCGCTTCCCGGGCAATGGTCTTGAGGGTATCGATGAACTGGTCGATGTCGTCCTTGCACTCGGTCTCGGTGGGCTCGATCATCAGGGCCCCGTGGACGATCAGGGGGAAATAGATGGTCGGCGGGTGGTAGCCGCAATCGATCAGCCGCTTGGCCATGTCCACGGTGCTGATTTTGTATTCCTGCTGCTTGAGATCGGAGAAAACGCACTCATGCATGCAGGGCCGGTCGTAGGGGAGATGCAGCACCCCTTTGAGCTCTTCCTTGATGTAGTTGGCGTTGAGCACCGCCAGCTGGCTGGCCCGTTTCAGGCCCGCCGCGCCCATGGTGAG
>CAIMMA010000582.1 GCA_903842475.1 uncultured bacterium | reverse complement strand
GGTCAACCGGGCCAGAATCAAACAGCGACAACGGTTTGCCGGGGCAAGCCGCCTCTACTGCAATGCCCAGATGAGCGCCAAGGACGTCAAAAAATATTGCCGGCTTGACACCGCCTCAGCCGAATTGCTCAACCAGTCGATTACCCGCCTGGGGCTCTCGGCCCGGGCCTACCACCGCATCCTCAAAATCGCCCTCACCATCGCCGACCTGGCCGAGGCCGAAGTTCCAACCGTGGCCCATGTCGCCGAGGCCGTTCAGTACCGCCGAATGCAATACGAATTGTGAACGAGACGCCCCCCTTGTCCCTGTTGGGCAGCGCTGACAAGCGGCCGCCCTTTGACCCCCTGTTCATCCCACACCGCCCTGACCCTGGCGGCAAAATCGTTGCCCAAGAAAGGTTTTCGGAAGAAATGCATGCCCGCGCCCAGCACCCCATGACGGGCGATGCCATCGGCAGTATAATCGGACATGTAAAGCAGCTTGAACTCCGGATGCCGCACCAGTACTCGCTTGGACAATTCCTTCCCCTTCATCTCGGCCATGGTCACACCGCTGAGCAACCTCGCCCCGGCGGCGATCTAAAAGGAAGGAACCGGCTACGATCTGCCCATAGCCCTGGGTATCCTGGCCGCGGCCGGCATCCTCCGGAGCGACCTGCTCGAGCAGGCGGTGTAATTCCTGGCCGGGACGACCCGACTTGCACCGACAGTCATCGATCCAGTCAGCCTCTTTGCCGCCCATGCCCGCTACCCGGTCGATTTCGCCGATGTCAAAGACCAGAAATACGCCAAACGCGCCATGGAAATCGCCGCTGCAGGCGGTCACAATCTCTTGATGTTATATCCAATCAACCCCTGCTAGCTGGCAGCTTTCAATAAAACCGTTACCGGTGCATTTGACGCACGTATGCAGTGTTATCTAGATTTTCTTCACACGCCGTCGCGACTGGCTGCAAGAGCTCGGCAGTAGCTCATATCGCTGCTCATGACGTGGCCGATAGTAAAACCGAGAACGAACTGCATGATCGGCCATCCCGGAGCCAGCAAAGAGCCACCAACGGACTCATGACCATCTTTAAAGGTATGAAACCGTTCTTTCATCATTTCCATCTCGGCAAGCATGCTGCGGTGTTCCGCGGCGTGTTGCTCCAGGTCTTGGTAGCCGATTTCGGCGAGCAACTGTTCTTCAAAGGAAAAATGCGCCTTGAGTAGATTTTCAAGTTTATCTACGGCTGGGCGTAGCACATCAAGACTTCCACCGTCTTTCCAATTCTCGTAAACCTTCGTTCCTAAGCCGAATATCGCCTTGTGTTGGGCGTCAATCCCGGAATGCTCAACCGAAAGATGGTCCCCCCACTGAATGAGGTTGTTAACTGAGAGATGCTGCATCTGAATCCGACCAAACAAATTGTCACCAATGCTCATGGGTGCCTCCTCATAATATTCAATAAAGTTCAGCCAAATGGCGCAACTAATTAGATTAGTCCAACTTGTTCAAGAGAAACTCACTCCCAGGAATATTGGCAGACTTCGATCCAATCAATAGTGATTACTACTAATGCAGAGCTTTTAACACGTCAACTTTTCATTTCGATCACCACTGCCACCAAGTGGCATTTTGCAATAGTGGTTGTTTTTACGGCGTCCACTCTATTCCCAGAATGCCCTGGCACTGTCTGTTTCCCGGGAAAGCCCAACCTCCTAATGTTATTTCCAATTAACCTGCAAAAAAGCAGGCGACTCGGTTCAGCGGTGGCATTGGCACACCGGCCACTGTAACCGAGTCGACAGACACAACGATCCTACTTCATCAATTCAATCTCACCCGGCCTCCACGACTTGTCGAACCAGGGTTCGAGCGGGCCGTAGAGGCGCAGAATCATGAACCAGCCTTTGCCGGGAATTGTCTGGACCCAGTTGCCTTCAAAGCCGGTCGGCGCTACTGGGCCGAAGAACACGTCCACCGAGCCGTCGGCGTTGGTCTTTAATCCCTTGTCTTGGCTGCTCACGCTCGGCGCCTTTCGGTCGGTCTGGACCATGGAGCGCGTCTGGTTGTCATCGACAATCACCGACCAGAAGTCCTTCACCGGGACGTTAGGTGGGAGGTGCATCTTGTAGCTCTTGCCGCCGTCGAAGGGGTTGCCATTCGAGTCCTGCACGGACCACGGATATTGTGAGCCCTTCCCGACCATCTTCATCTCCATCGCCGGGGTGACGCCGGTAGCGAAATAGTAATAGAAGATGTAGCCATCCATGTTCGTTACCCCAGGCGCGCTCTCGAACTTGTAGCCACCCAAGAACGGTAAACGCCATGGGCTATCTGGATAAAAGTAGGCTTTCGGTGAGCGGATTTTGAAAGCGATGGTGCGGGCGGTGACGGCACCGATATTCGCTGCGTCGGTGAGGATCTTTTTCATCCGCTCGTCGGGAGCGAAGGGCTGGCCTTTGACGATGCCAATCGAAGCGAACAGGCCAAGGGTGGTAGGATCGGAGCTCCCCGGTGGTTCTTCCTGAACCACCTGATTCAGCATGTTCCAGAACGAGTAGTCCCCAGGGGCGACGAAATTAGCTGGCACGCCCGAGGCATTGGCGAACTTCATCGCAGGCGGATTGGAGGCGTCGGAAAGTTGATATATCTTGAGGTTTTTCTTCACTGACTCGACGCCAGGATTGGTGGAACCATCGACGACAAAGGCGCGGAAGAAGAACCAGTTGCCATAGGTGCTCGGCCGCATGACGATGTAACCTAGCGGCACCTCACCCTTGTAATCGGAAGGCAGAAGGAGATATTTGCCGCCTTTGCCGCGGTCTTCACCGGTGATGCCCACATCGCCGACCCAGCGATACCAGAATTCATTGATGCCACCTAAAACTTCGGGCGGGACATCAATGACGAGTGGACCTTTCTTGGTGTCGATCCAGATGAAGTTGTAGATCGTGTTGTCGTTGGCGGTGAGTTCGACGGTACGGGTATCAACGAGGTTTTCTCAGATTTTCTCAACGGTGTCGGCTGAAGGGTAGCCGTAACTCAGGTTAAGCGTGCCAATGGAACTTTCGATCTTGTCGGGCACAGCAACGCCGGGGGCGATGGGCGTGGTCATCTTCATCTGTGGTGGTTTGTCTGCGTAAATGGTGGTTGCACACAACAGAAAAGGTAACGTGACAAGGACCAGGCATCTTACAAAGCGGTTTTTCATCATCTCCACCTTTCGTTCGTGTTTAGTGTAGCTGGGGCTGTCTGATGGCATTAATTATTGTCAAATAAGCCTCGTTTTTGATCCTTGGCAATAGCATTTCTCACCATCTGGGATATAGCAGGAGCTGCTTCGTAGTAAAGAAGACGCGTGATGCTCCTTGCACAGGAGGAAGTAAGGATTTAACGTTATTTTCCTTTGCCCCTTGTTGTCGCCCCTAATGTGTAAAACGGCAGCAGGGGTTTCGGATGCAACCGCTGGTTGAGCCTAAATGTAATTCGATATTTCTATCAGATTAGAATCCGGATCTCGTAAATACACCGAGACCATGGATCCAATTGCCCCAGTGCGTTGCACAGGACCTTCGACGATAGCCACTCCATTTGCTTGCTGGTGCTCGATTACTTCTTTTATCGGAGTGCTGGTGATTAAACAGATGTCAATAGACCCTGCGGTGGGAAACTCCGCCTTTGGTTCAAATTCTTGACCCAGTTGATGCAGGTTAAACTTCTGTGAGCCGAATGCCAGTGCCTTGCGTCCAGCAGTTCCCGAACAACCCGGAAACGCGGCAATAGTGTGTTCT
>CAIMMA010000581.1 GCA_903842475.1 uncultured bacterium | reverse complement strand
GGTCGCTGCCGCGCACATGACAGGCCGTGCCCTCACAGACCTTGATATGGTGCAGGCCGGGCGGCACAAACCGGAACTGGGCGTAAAAGGTGGCCACACCGTAGACGTCGTTTTCGGAGAGTTCCAGATGGTCGGCTACTGCTTGCACCGCCTCGGGGGAAAGAAAATGAAACCGCTCCTGCACCTCCTGCAGCAAAGGGATGAGATTGTCTCTCTCCCTGCCGTATTCAGTGAGGATGGTTTCCAAAATAGTCTGTGGCGGCATTGGGGTCATGCAGGTCTCCCTCTTTTCATCGACGGTAATTCACTCTTGCACTGGCGAAAGGCGGATTGACGGACTTTCAATATCCCTGTGAGGGGGACTTGTCAAGGAAGGAAAAAAAACGGGGCAAAGGATGGCAAAGAGAAACAGCCGGATACCGTTGAAAATCCAGTATCCGGCCGTTCAAGCGGGTCAAGCGGGATCAGGCCTTCTTCACCTTGGGGATGAAGATCTGATCGGGATCAAGGACATCATGGATGAAATGCAGCTCTTCGCGGGTGGGTGGGTTTGTTTCGCCCGCAACCCGTGAAATATCAAGGTCGAATTGGCATAGGTCCTTGATCTCAGCAGGGGTTTTGCCCGGATGGCAAGTGTCGAGGTACATGTGGCCATCCTGCTCGTCAAAACGGAAGACTCCGGCGGTGCTGATGACTGCCGAAGGGCCGCCGCGAAAGGCTGCGCCATAGAGTTCCTTACGATGGACGAATTCGCCGCCCGGCCATTTCTTTACTCGCCAGCCGGGGCTGGTGATGTAGCTGACGTGCTCGACAAACCGCCGTTTCTCATGAACCATGATAAACACGGTACGCTTGGCGAACGAGTTGATGTCGGGGTTGCCGCCGCTGCCGGTAAGGCGGAGTTCGGGGTTGAGATAGTCGCCGATGCAGGTGGTGTTGAGGTTGCCGTACTGGTCCACCTCGGCACCGCCGAGAAAGCCCAGGTCAACATAGCCGCGCTGGGCGATGGAAAAGGCGTCGAACAGCCCGGAGCTACGACTGGCCCCGGATTCGCAGCGGGCGTCGCCCACCGAGGTCGGCAGTTCCGGCGGCCTGCCGTCCAGCGTCCCGGCCTCGAAGATCAGTTTTAAATTCGGGGCATGGGTCTTCTGGGCCAGCATGATGGCGACCATGGGCAGACCGGTGCCGGCAAAAACGATCTCGTGATCCTGAACCTCGCGCGAAGAGGCGCAGCAGAGCAGATCGGCCAGATTATATTCTTCAGGCAATGCGTACTTGCTCATTTTTTCTCCTCCCTTCTATTTGCGGGGTCTGTAGTTGAGGGCGGTGTTGGCCCGGAGATTCAGCATGCGCTCCCAGCCAAGTTTCTCCAGAAAGCCGATGTGATCGAGCCCGAAGATCCACTCCTTGGCAAAGGCGTCAAATCCTTCCTGCGTTCTGGTGTTGGTATAAAAATCTTTGAGAAAAGCGCCGTCGACATCGTACTTGCCGAACATCCCGGTGGGATGGGCGCCGAACGGGCATTCCAGGATGTGATCCACCTCAAAGGAGGTGATGGTGTTATGATCAGCGTTACGCCGCAGATATTCTTCGGGGACAATCTCTTCCGCCATGACGATGGTGATGTCGGCGGCCCGGGCTACCTCGGGATCAGAATACAACTGACCGTTCACCCGCACCGTGCCTTCCTCGCCCACCTGCTGAACACACAAAATAGCCACATCGACCTTGGCAGCCGGTATCAGGATCTGGGCACCGGCACCAAAGAAAGGATCCTCGGTAAAGATGTATTTGTGTTTGGCGATCCGTTTACCGTCCCGCTTGCC
>CAIMMA010000580.1 GCA_903842475.1 uncultured bacterium | reverse complement strand
CCGAACAGTAGGCCAGAATCCGTCGCCAGAGCTGAGCATCGCCGATCGCCCCTGCCTGACCATCTTCCAGATAGCCGAAATTACGCATGGTTTTGTTGCTTCTCCGCCATCGCCCGGTAGAATTGGTTATCCAGGAGCTCCTGGTGACATCCCTGGGCCACAATCCGCCCCTCGTCGAGCAGCACGATCCGGTCGCAGCGGCGCAGTACGTTGACCCGGTGGGAAACCAGCAGGACCGTCTTTTGCCGCCCCGCCAAGGTGGCCAGAATCCCCTCCAGCACCTCCTGCTCGGTTTCGACATCGATGGCGGAGAGAGCATCGTCGATGATCAGCATGGGCCGATCGCAGAGCAGGGCCCTGGCCAGGGCCAGACGCTGGCGCTGCCCGCCGGAGAGCTTTACGCCGCGCTCGCCGATAATCGCTCCGTAGCCGCCGGCAAAGCTCCTGATATCGGCATCAATGGCCGCCGCCCGGGCCGCGGCCTCAATCTCCTCCGGGGCGGCCTCGGGCCTGCCGAAGGCGATATTATTGGCGATGGTGTCGGCAAATAATACCGACTCCTGGCTGACATAGGCGATGCATTGCCGCAAATCCGTTTGCGACAGCAGATTGACGTCCCGGCCCCGAAAAAAAAGTTGCCCATCCGCCACCGGATACATCCGCAGCAGCAGTTTGCACAGGGTCGACTTGCCCGATCCGGTCCTGCCGGACATCCCCAGCAGGCCCGGACCAATTTCGAGATCAACCGCAACCAGCGCCGGCCGGGTCGCTACCGGATAGGTAAAACGCAGCTGCCGACAGGCATACACCGTGGCGGTTGCCGGCAAGGCCAGGGTTGGGCCGGTGACAACCAGCGGTTGGCGGGTGAGCAGCCGATGAATCCGGCGAAGACTGGTGGCCCCCCGCTGCGCCAGGTTAGCCACCCAACCGACCGCCATCATCGGCCAGATCAACATGTACAGATAGCTGACAAAGGCCACAAAGGAACCGATCGAGATGCTCGCTTCGATGACCAGCGTTCCGCCGTAGTAGAGCAGCAGCAGCATGCCGATATTGCCGACCAGGGTGGCGATGGGGAAGAGCAAGCCCTGAATGACGGCAACCTTGAGGTTGCTCCGCACATACCGCGCCCCCAAATCCGCAAACTGCCGTTCTTGAAAATGCTCGAGGGTATAGCCTTTAATCAGCCGGATGGACACCAGGGTGGCGCGCGCGAATTCGGTGAGCAGGGAAAACTGTTCCTGCACCAGATTGAACCGGTGGTGGAGCCGGCCCGACAGCACCCGGGTGCAGATAATCAAGAGGGGCATGGGCAGCAGGGCGATCAGGGTCAGTTTGACGCTGATCGCCAGCATGAACGCCAAGGCCGCGGTGGACATGACCAAGGCATCGACCGCCGCCACCAGTCCCATGCCGCAGGCCATCTGAATCGCATTCAAATCGTTGCCGGCATGGGCCATGAGATCGCCGGTGGTCCACTGCTCAAAAAACGGCTGATCCATCCGGAGGATATGCGCAAACAACCGATCGCGTAGTTTTTTCTCCAAAATCCGGGAAAATCCGATAATAAGATTGCGCCAGATGAATCGCAGCAGCGCCACGAACACCGCCACCAGGCAGATGTACCCGCTCAGCCGGAGCAGTTGCGGCGAAGTAGCCGAGGCGGCCGAAAGCGCGTCCACCGCCGATTTAACAAAACGGGGAATGAGCAGCTGGAGAAAATCGACGGTCACCAGGGCCAGGAACCCAAGCCCAAGCCGTAATCGATGGTCCCTGAAAATAGGGCGCAACACCTGCAAGAGTGCCGGGAGGCCGACTTCAGGAGGGCTTGACGCGGTGGAACCGGCATCGGGACCGGAGCGAGGTCCGGTCATGACAGGGTGGCCAGCAGGGCTTCATAGGCCGCGGTCAGCCGGATGAACTGATCGTTTTCGCCCCCCTTGTCCGGATGCAGCTCGTGGGCTTTCTGGCGGTACAGGCGGGTCAGTTCTTTTTTACCCAGACCCGCCAGCTGCTCTTCGGTCAGCTCGAAAACCGCGGACGCCTGCTGCCGATGCATCCGGCCGGTATCGGCAAAATGGCTGCGATGGGTCCGCCGTGAACGCGAGGCTCGGCCAAACCGGGCCCAGCCGGTCGGGTCTTCGGCCGGCGCATCGAAATACATAATCAGATACCGGACAAGATAGGGCGGCAGACAGTCGAAAGCAGGGTAGCCCTGCCAGAAGCTCCGGTCAGCGGCCAAGCGGCAAATTTCTTCGACCAACAGGGTGTCGAGCCGCTCGCGATTGAGGGCCTGGGGGATCGAACGGGCATAACTTTCCTTGAAAAACCGCTGCAGATCAAAGATGGCGAACAGATAATGCTGATACTCTCTGGGCGGCAGGGCCTGTTCCTGCGCCATGATTAGCTGCTCGATCTCGTCTCTGGATTTATCGAGGAGCGTGGTGTACAGGGCCGAAGATTTCTCAATGGTCTCGACGGAGGCCCGCCCCATGCGGAGGAAATGGAGCCGCCGGCGATCCATGGCATGCGTTTCCAGCAGCGCCCGTTCACGGGACCGCTCGTCCGCCGGTCGCCACTGCCGATAGGTATGCCGGCTGCGAAAGGGCTGCTGCCGGTTCTGGATGTAGGGGTCGACAAAGGGAAACAGCAACTCCTCCAACTCGCGATAAGGCGTGGTGACGCCCAGGTCACGGAGGCGCTGGACTAAGGCTTCGTCGAGGTGAAAGGAACTCTCACTGCTGTAGACGATGAATTGACCGGGGTTGACGCCCAGATCGGCCAGATCGCGGCAAGTGAGAATGGTGCCATCACGGTAGGACTCCCGGAGTATATATCGGAACTGCCGGGGAGCAACTTCTTTTCGGGCAAGATACATGAAGGAACAACCGGTTAACAGGAAAGGCGGAAGAATGGGGGCCAAGCCGCACGGCCCGACCTCTCAGAGAAAATGCCTGACGAGATCCTCGACCACATCGATCGAAAAGGGTTTAGCCAGCGCCGCCACAAAATTATATTCGGCATACCGTTGCATCACCTCACTGGTGCCATCGCCACTGATGGCGACCATGGCCGCCTCCGGATTAAGCTCGGTGATCCGGCGGGCGGCGTCAAGCCCGCCCATGCCGCCTTTCACCATCAGATCGAGCAGCACCAGATCAAAGGCATGCCCGGAAGCAAGCTGTTCGCGATACAGGGCAATCGCTTCCTCGCCGGTGGTTGCGAGCGTGACCTTGCAGCCAAAATGTTCGAACATTTTTTTATTGATCAGGCGCATCATCTCTTCGTCGTCCATGACCAGCACCAGCGGGGCTTCTTTTTCTTCCGGAGAAAACTTCGGATCCGTGACCACCGGGTTCCGCAAGGGAAAATAGAGATAGACCGTGCTGCCGAACCCCTTGGGGGCATCGATCCAGACAAGCCCGCCGTGCTTTTTAACGATGGAATGGACAATCGTCAATCCCAGCCCCATCCCTTTCTGGGCGCCCTTCTGCTTGGTCGAAAAATACGGATCAAAAACCTGGTCGAGAATGCCGGGGTCGATGCCGGGCCCGGAATCGCGAAAAGCGACCCGAACGAACTCGCCGCTCGGCAGGGGCTGACCGATCCTGGCGGCCTCTTTGCTGCCCGCCACCCGGTCGATGGTCACCTCGATATGCCCGGCGCCGTTGATGGCGTCAACCGCGTTTTTGGTGAGATTGACAAAGACCTGACGGATAAGGGCGGGATCGATGGTGATGGCGGGATCGTCCTGGCCGTCCTCAAAACGATAGCTGACGGAGGTTCCGGCGAGGTCGCGTTGCAGCACCTCTTCAATCAGACTGCGGAGCTGCACCTGCGATTTCTGCGGCAGATAATTGTCGGAAAAGGTGGTGAACTGACGGATCAATTGCACGGTCAGATCCAGGGCCTTGGTGGATTCCCCCAGGAGGTGATCGACTTTGACGTCACGGCTGACATACCGGGCCATCTCGATATTACCGTTGATGATGGTCAGCAGATTATTGAAATCGTGCGCAATACCGCTGGCCATCAAGGACATGGCATCGAGTTTCCTGATCCGCTGCAGTTCCTTTTCCAGCAGGCGCTGCTGCTGCTCCAGCGCCTTGCGGCGGCTGACATCGTGCAAAATGCCGACGACGAAGAAGGATTCATCCTCGGCCACCGGCACCAGATTGAAGGTGACCTGGCGGCTGGCCAGCACGATCGGATCTTCATAGCCGAATACCAATGGAAGATAACAGGCTGAGCTGGCTAGCTGTCCGATCCATTCGACAAACCGCACTCCGCTCGCCGGAGGCAGCAACTGGGCCAAAGCGCTTCCCAGCACTTGGGATTCCGGCAGGGCGAACAACGCAATGGCGGCACTGTTGGCCATGACGATCCTGCCGTCATGGTTGAGCTCAACCACCCCCTCGGTCATTTTCTCGAGGATAACCTCGCGGTGCTTCCTGCTGACCAGCAGTTCGCTGGTGACCTCCCGAGGACAAAGCCCCTCCAAACCTTCGATATGGGTGCCGCCCCCGCGCTGATTGGCAAAAAATTTGTCCAGCGCCCCCTTGACGAGGATTTTCATTGGCAGCGTCGAACCCTTGGCGATGCAGACATCGGCCCCGATGCGCTTGGTGGTTTCATTATCCTCCATGGCGACGCCGGAGAGGACCACCAAAAATATATCTTTTAATTCTGGAGTGTTGCGAATGATATAGCTCAACTTTTCGCCGTCGATCTTAGGCATGATCAGATCGGTGAAAATGATGTCGGGCCGCTGCCGGGCTATACAATCGAGCGCATCCAGGCCATTTTCAGCCAGTTGCACCATGCAGCCCTCGGCCTCGAGCACATAGCTGAGAATCTTGCGGATAACCGGACTGTTGTCGACGACCAGCGCGTGGATGTCAGCCATGGGCAAGCAGCTCCTTGACGGTGTTGGCGAGTTCGCGGACATCAAAAGGCTTGCTGAATACCCGGTCCGCCCCCAGTTCCTGGGCCGCCGGCAGATACGCATCCGGACCGATGCGGCCGCCTCCGGAAATAGCGATGATCTTGAGCTCGGGATATTCTTTTTTCAAGCCGGTGATGGTTTCCAGCCCTTCCTGTTCGGGCATGATCAGGTCGGTGATCACCAGATCCGCCTGTTCCCTGCGCTGCGTGAGCATCCCCGCACGGCCGTCGGCCGCCTCGACGACCTCATAACCCGCCCATTCCATCACCTGACGGAGCAGTATCCGCATTTGTTCGTCATCGTCGATGATCAGAATTTTCATTGCGCTTCCCTGTCCTGATGGGGCAGAATTTCCCGAATGGCCATCGCCAGCAGCCGCATATCCACCGGTTTTGCCAAAAAACGTCGCACACCCGCCATTGCGGCTTCTTCCGGGGTCACGGCCTCGCTGTACCCTGAGCAGAGAATGATGGGCAAGCCCGGATGCAGGGCGCTGATCTCGGTGGCCAGCTGCAAACCGGTCATCCTCGGCATGGTATGATCGGTAATCAGCAGGTCGATGTGTTCTCCGCCCCTGGTGAAATAGCCCAGCGCCTGTTCCGGACTGGTGGCCGGCAGCAGTCGATAGCCCAAATATGATAACATCCTGGTGCGCATTTTCACAATATCTTCTTCATCGTCGACAAAGAGGATCGTTTCCGTGCCGCGCGGCATCGAAACAATGTGCAATTCTTCATCGCCGCCGGCCGCCGGCACCCTGGGAAAGAAAATCGTGAAGACCGAGCCTTTGCCCATCTCCGATTTGACGTCGATGATGCCATCGTGGGAAACGATAATGCCATGGAGCACCGCCAGCCCCATCCCCGATCCGCCGCCGACCTCACGGGTGGTGAAAAACGGGTCGAAAATTCGCGCCAGGGTATGTTCCGGAATCCCCTTGCCCGTG
>CAIMMA010000579.1 GCA_903842475.1 uncultured bacterium | reverse complement strand
GGGCAGGGCGAAGTCGATCTGGTCTTCCAGCCGTGCCCCGTCCGGGGTGTCGGTGAAGCGGTGGGTATGGGTCCAGCGAGCAAAGGGCCCGCGTTCCTGAATATCCCGGAACAGCACCCCCGGTTGGTTTTCGATGTGACGGGCCTGCCACTGGTAGGGGACGGGGCCGGCATGCATGCCCAGCACTACCTGGCCGCCCGGATCAAGGCCACCGCTCCGTGACAGGACCCGGGTGTGCTCCCAGGGAGGGATAAGCCGTTCAAGCGCACCCGGCCGGCTGTGCCAGTCGTAGAGTTCGCGGGCGGTGCAGGGGAACAGGGCCGAGGCGGTGAAGCGCTGGTCAGTCACCGAGAATCTCCCGCAGGGCCGATTGCAGGTCCGGATAGGTGAACAGGTAGCCGCTATCGGTGAGCGCCTGGGGCCGCACCTTCTGCCCCTGGAGCAGGGAGCGGCCGAATTCGCCTAAAATTAATTTCATGACAAAGGCCGGGGTGGGCAGCAAGGCCGGCCGATGGAGGACTGCTCCGAGTTGGCGGGCGAAATCTTTTTGGCGGACCGGTTCCGGAGCCGCGAAATTAAAGGGCCCCCGGCATTCTTCCGCGGTGAGGAGGAAGAGGATCGCGCCGACCAGATCGTCGAGGTGAATCCAGGGAAACCACTGCTTGCCGCTGCCGATCGGTCCACCCAATCCCAGCTGGAACGGGGTTTTCATCGTGGCCAGTGCCCCGCCGCCCTTGCCGAGCACCACGCCAAACCGCATCAGCACCACCCGTGCCCCTTTTTCGCCGGCCTTGTCGGCCTCGGCTTCCCATTCGCGGCACACCTGGGCGAGGAAATCGGCGCCGCCTGCACTGGTTTCGGTTTTTTCATCTTCGCCGCCATCGCCGTAATACCCGGCAGCCGAGGTGCTGAGCAGCACGGCCCCGGTGTTTGCCGGCAAGGCCGCCACCAGGTTGCGGGTGGTGAGAATCCGGCTGTTGTAGATGGATTGCTTGTAGGTTTCGGTCCAGAGGTTGAAGACCGAACGGCCGGCCAGGTTGACCAGCGCGTCTTGTTCCGCCACCCGCTGCTGCCAGGCGCCCGGACGCGTGGTGTCCGCCGAGATGTAGGCCAGTTGGGAGTGGGCCGCCAGTCGACAGCGGCTGCTGCTGCCGATGACCGTGATTTCATGTCCCTGCTCCAGCAATCGCCGGGTCAGGGCCGAACCGACAAAACCGGTGCCGCCGGTGATCAGAATCTTCATGGGTGCCTCCTAGGGGTGGGGGGAAATCAGGAACGTATGCCGATTAGAATAAACACCCTGCAGCCCAAGGGCAAAGGGAAAGGCGGGGGGCGCCGAGTCCCGGGTGAGGTGCTGGACTATTTGACGAAAAAGAGGACGATTTCGATGGCGATCAGGATGATGATAATCCACTCCAGCATACTCGAATGGCTGTGCTTCTGCTCATCGGCCATCATCGCCAGCAGTTCCTGGATGACTTCCAGCCGGTTTTTGAGCACCAAAGCCCTGGGGGCAATTTCCAGATACCGCGAGAGGGCGAGGTAATAGTTTTCCAGCTCGGGATATTCCCAGATGAATTCAGGGGTGTCCAGCAGGTTGAACTGGAGAATGATGTGGGATTTTTCTAGATAGACCCGGCCTCGTTCCTTGGCCAATTGGGTGCGGGACATGGCGATCGAGCCTTTTTTCGCCAAAGCCTCGGGGATGTATTTAGTTTTTTTAATGGTCTCCTCGATCGAGGTCTCAAAGGAGGCAAGCTTGGTGGATTGGGCCAGGGCATGGGCCAGGGACAGGCAGACCAACTCCGAAACATCGTCGAGATCGATCAGGTCATGGCGGATGCGGACCCCTTCCCCGACACCCTTCTGGTATTCTAATTCCTCTTCAATGAAAGAAGACAGCGGGTTGACCGCGTATTTCAGGAGGAGGTCGAGCAATCGTTTCTCCGCTTCGTAGTCATAGCGGCAGAGCACGCAGACGCCATAATCGAAGATAAAGGCAAAGGAGCCTTCGTCGGGTGTGAGCATGATCACATTACGCATCCGGGCGGCATGCACCTGGCGGCTCAGGAGATCATAGAGGGCGTCGAACTCAAATCGTTCGGCGATGCACAGGGCACGGAGTTTGTTCATGGCGCTGCGGGGTCGGTTGGTGGGGAGGGGGCTCGCCGTTGCCAGGGCTAGGGATGGCGGAGCACCGGGTTCGTTTATTCCGCGCCGTCGGCGGCCGTTTTGCCCGGGGAGGCCATCTCCGGGTAGTATTTGCGGATGCAGTCCGGGCAGATACCATGGGTGAATTCGGTCTTGGACCGTTCTTCGATAAATTGTTCAATTCCTTCCCAGAATTCCGGGTCCACCCTGATTTTCTTGCAAGAGGCGCACGCCGGCAGGATACTTTCCAGATAACTCACCCGGGTGAGCAATCGATAGGTATGGCGGATGATTGCCGCGCCCACGACGGCGATGATTATGCTTTCGAAAAAGGATTCCCGCCAGTTGATCGGAGTGGCGGGGCCGCCGAGCAGGACATAGGGGATGTCGAGGATTTCGTCGAGCCAGGAGAGCGCAATGACGAACACAATGGCCGAAGTTTCGTACCAGGCGACCTTTTTGGCAATCAGGTTGGTTGTCGACGATTTCATGGGAAGCTCCTTTCCAAGTTATCCGTCCCCGGACAGATCCGGTGGGCAGCGTCCGACATGATCGGTGCCCGTGCCGGGGAATGCCCAGAGGCGCATCAACCCTGTACCCGCAAGCAATGCAGCAATACCATAACGCGTTTCTCCGGCGATGCACAGGAGAAATGCGGGTTGAGGCGGGTGGGGTGACCCGTCGGCGATACCGGAAGAGGAGGGGGCATGCGTCCGCCGCCGGCCGGTTTGCCGGGTTATTGAAAATCGACGTGACTGCTGATAATGCGCGGGGCTTCCAGGGAGATGACCTCCGGTTCGATCCGCAGCAGATCCTCGATGTGCCACTGGCCGCCCTGCTCCAGTAATTGCAAGGCTTCGGCCTTGGAGGCCGCCAGCACGGTGACTTCGGCCTGCAGGTAGTTTTCTTTGTGGATGTGGGGTTCGTCGAGCATGGACCAGCTCGAAAAGCGCTTGCTGTGACGCCAGATAAACAGTTGCATGGGCTTTCCTCCGGAAAAAGGGATGGGCAACGGGATAACCACTGCGGCTCCCGGGGGATTCTACCCGGTTGCGCTTCAGGGCGCAAATCCTGGCTATGGGGCTGTCAAAAATAAGAGGGTCATGGTATTTTTTGCCAGCTCCGTAGTTCGGGGTCGGGCCAGGGTTCTGCATTGATCTTTTTTGGTGATGGTATATAACTGTCGCCAGTGCTGTTGTCCCGTGGCGGACCGTCGGTTGCCGCCGCCCGTATTGGTAGATGCCGGGTCGGCAAGGAGAAGAACGATGGAAATATTGATCATCGGTGCCGGGGCCATGGGCGGACTGTTCGC
>CAIMMA010000578.1 GCA_903842475.1 uncultured bacterium | reverse complement strand
GTTCAGAATTTAGACCTACGCCTCCGTGGCCTCCAAAACTAATAATTTAGGGCTACTGATCACGAATTCCAAACAGAGTCAATAACCAAGCAATATTTGTTTAATTTGTAGGCGCCATGAAAAGCTGTTTATCTGTTTTTGATGGAAAAAATATTCTGGTAACGGGAGGGCTAGGTTTTGTTGGCTCTAATCTAGCTCACCGTCTATTGGAGATAGACGCACACGTCACTCTTGTAGATAGTCTAATACCCGAGTATGGTGGAAATTTACACAATGTTGAGGAGATAGCGGAACAGGTTAAGATTAATATTTCCGATGTTCGAGACGATCACAGCATGCGCTATCTCATACAGGGTCAGGATTATCTGTTCAACCTTGCGGGTCAGACCAGCCACATGGATTCAATGCAGGATCCGGAGACAGACCTGGAGATCAACTGCAGGGCGCAACTCTCGATTCTTGAGGCTTGCCGACATTACAATCCTGACATTAAAGTGGTATTTGCAAGCACCCGCCAGATCTATGGGAAACCGGATTATCTGCCAGTAGATGAAAAACACATGCTGCGCCCGGCTGACGTAAACGGAATCAACAAAATGGCGGGGGAATGGTACCACATCCTTTATAATAATGTATACGGCATTCGAGCTTGCGCTCTTCGATTGACTAACACCTATGGTCCCCGGATGCGGGTGAGAGACGCGCGCCAGACATTTCTGGGTATCTGGATCCGGCTATTAGTAGAGGGCAAGGCTTTTGAAGTTTGGGGCGGGGAACAGTTACGGGATTTCACTTATGTGGACGACGCTGTTGAGGCGTTTTTATTGGCCGCTTCCCGTGAGAATGCGAATGGCCAAGTCTTTAACGTTGGTGGCTGCGAGGTAATTTCTCTGAAAGGCTTGGCAGAACTGTTGGTCGGCAGTAATGGCGGCGGAAAATTTGAGATCAAGACTTTTCCTGATGATCGAAAGAGAATCGACATAGGCGATTATTATGCTGATGACCAAAAAATTCGCTCAGAGTTAGGTTGGGAACCCAAAGTAAACCTGAAGGACGGGCTTGCCAGAACACTGGATTATTATAGGGGTAACCTGGAGCATTATCTGTGAACCACCTTGGCCGATCTTTGATGGTGCCTCAGACTGATCCCAAAGCAGGATATCTGGCCTACAAGGCCGAAATTGACGAGGCAATCCAGAGGGTACTCCAAAGCGGCTGGTATATCCTAGGGCAAGAAGTCTCAGCCTTCGAGCAAGAGTTTGCTGCCTATCTGGGTGTGAACCATGCCACGGGGGCTGGCAACGGCACCGACGCGCTGGAACTGGCATTAAGAGCCTATGACGTTGGGCCAGGAGATTTGGTCTTCACTGTTTCCCACACGGCTGTGGCCACCGTGGCGGCGATTGAGTTAGTTGGGGCAATCCCTGCGTTGGTAGACATTGATCCGGAAACCTACACTATAGATCCGGACAGCCTGGAGGCGGCGCTGGCGAAACCACCAAAAGGGAGACCTAAGGCCATTATCCCTGTGCATCTGTACGGCAACCCGGTCGACATGCCGGCAATTCTGGAAATAGCTCGCCATCATGAGCTCGTTGTTATCGAGGACTGCGCCCAGTCACATGGGGCGACATTGAATGGTAGGATGACCGGCTCTTGGGGGGATATTGCCGCGTTCAGTTTCTACCCTACAAAAAATCTAGGCGCACTCGGCGACGGCGGCATGGTGGTCACCAACGACGGTAGTCTAGCCGAACGGGTCCGACTATTACAGCAGTACGGCTGGCGCCAACGTTACATAAGCGATATTCCTGGAGGCAATTCAAGACTGGATGAACTGCAAGCGGCAATTCTGCGAGTCAAGTTAAGGCATCTTGAATCGGAAACGACCAGGCGTTGTGAGTTAGCAGGGTTCTATGACTCTTGGTTGGTCAATTCTGGTCTTTCTCTACCTGTTGTTGGAACTGGCGTAAGACACGTTTACCATCAATATGTAGTTCGATATTCAAGAAGAGACTCACTTGCTAAGTACTTGAAGCAGCAAAGCATCAATACTTTAATCCACTACCCTGTGCCGGTTCATCTACAGCCAGCTTATTTGGGACGTTTACCTCAAGTCGTGGGATTACCGCATACCGAACAAGCGACCAGGGAAATATTAAGCCTGCCCATGTATCCACAACTCACCGACGAGCAAGTCAGGCATGTCTGCTCTACAATTACGCAATTTCAGCAGTATATGGGTCCCCCCTGATGTATTACTTTTGTACATATTTCGATCAACACTATCTGCCCCGTGGTCTGACGCTTTACCGATCACTTCGGAAACACTGCCCCGAATTTAAACTCTGGGTACTGTGCATGGACGACACAGCTTACAGGATTTTGCGGGCACTCGAACTGCCAGGGATTAATCCAATCTCTCTTGAAGACTTCGAAAGAAACGACCAGGAATTGCAGACTGCGAAAATTAATCGATCCAGAATTGAGTACTATTTCACCTGCACTCCATCCTTATCTTTATTTGTTATGAATAATTGGCCCGAAGTTGATCTAATCACTTACCTGGATGCTGATTTGTTCTTTTTTGAAAGCCCTGTTACAATTTTCGAGGAAATAGGAAAGGCTTCTATAGCGATCATGGGGCACCGGTTCCCATCTAAACTGAAACATTTAGAACTTTACGGAATATACAACGTAGGATGGCTCACATTTCGCCGGGACACGGATGGTATAGACTGTTTAAATTGGTGGAGGGATAGCTGCATTGAATGGTGTTACGACCGAACAGAAGACGGGCGATTTGCGGATCAGAAATATCTGGATGATTGGCCAACAAGGTTTCAGGGCGTAAGAGTGATTGAGCACAAAGGCGCAAATTTGGCGCCTTGGAATGTTGATAACTACAAACTTTCGTCAGCTTTTGAAAAGGTTTTAGTAGACGATCAACCACTCATATTTTTCCATTTTCACAGGACAAAAGAAGTTATCCCAAACCTTTATACTACGGGACTATCTTTATACCACGCAAACAGTTCTTCTTTGCTACGGAATACTATCTTTAGGCCATATATTAAATCCTTGCTCGAAGCAGAGTCAGGCCTTGCTAATCACATAAATCAAGGTTTGAAACAAGGTATCAGGGAATTGAATGACAACCCAATTTACTCAACTCTCGCACGGATCAAAAATATTATAAGATTGTCCCTGGGCATCTTGCTTGGTGATTATATCTTGGTGCGCAGGCAACAACCGGTTAGAAAGCAAGAATCCTAGATTGAAAAGATGGGATTCGAATGATGCCTTTAAATAAAAAAATAAGTGTCATAACGCCGGTTCTGAACAACATCAGCACAGTGAAAGACTGTATTGAAAGCGTTAAAAATCAAACTGTCCCGGCGCAACACATTTTTGTAGACGGCGTATCAACAGATGGCTCCCTTGAGTTGATCAAGGAATTGGCGCCAAAAGATTCCATCATTGTTTCTGAACCCGATAACTCAGAATATGACGCAATGAATAAGGGCTTGGCGTTGGCGGATGCTGACATCGTTGGAATCATAAACGCCGATGACTTTTACGCCCACGACAAGACACTCGAAAAAGTTCTCGAAATATTTGAAGATCCATCAGTTGGCGCCTGTTACGGAGACCTGGTATATGTAGATCAATCAGATACGAGT
>CAIMMA010000577.1 GCA_903842475.1 uncultured bacterium | reverse complement strand
CCGTCCAGACCTTTGCTGAAGGCGCAGGCCGTCATGAAACGATGTTGCAACGGTCTGCTCAATCATGGGTCAACAATTTAATCTGATGCTTGGTTAGCATCAGAATACTTTAGAAACAATGACGGACATCAAGCACCTGGGTTTCCCCGGTCCGACGGGAACGCAACTCAACTTTGCCCTCCTTCTCGAAGGTCTTACCCACCGTGAGGCGGTAGGGAATACCGAGGAGATCGGCATCGTTGAACTTGGAGCCCGGCCGTTCGTCGCGGTCATCGTAGAGAATATCGAATCCCTGGGCACGCAGGCCGAGATACAGCGCCTCGGCGGCCTGGCAGTACGAGGCGTCTTTAGGGCCGAGATTGAGGACAATCACCTGGAAGGGAGCCAGGGGCAGAGGAAAGATAATGCCTTTAGCGTCGTGGTTCTGCTCGATGGCCGCCGCCATCACCCGGCTGACGCCGATGCCGTAGCAGCCCATGACAAAGGGTTTTTCCTGGCCGTCGCTGTCTTGAAAGGTGGCGGTCATGGCCTCGGAATATTTGGTGCCCAGCTTGAAAATATGCCCGACCTCGATCCCTTCGCGCAGCCGCAGCCCGCCCCCGCACAGGGGACAATGATCGGTGGTGGTGATCTGGCGGAGATCGCCGCTCACCATGGGCTGGAAATCCCGGCCGGGATTGACCCCGGTGAGGTGCATACCCTTTTCGTTGGCCCCGGCCACCGCATTGACCATTTGCATCACCTCCTGGTCGGCCACCATCTTCACCTCCAGCCCAACCGGCCCGAGGTACCCGACGGGCAAGCGGGTCTGCTGCCAAACCTGGTCTTCGTCCATGGGTTCGACATCGGTTGCCCCCAGCAAATTCTTCAGCTTGACCGACTGCACCTCCCGGTCGCCGCGCACCAGCGCCGCCACCGGTTCGCCGTCTGCCAGGTAGAACATGGTTTTGATCAGGTCGGCCGGCTGTACCTGCAGAAATTCGGCAACCTTATTCACCTTTTTCAGACCCGGGGTGGCCACCCGGACCAACTCCTGCAAAACAACGCCGGCAGCCTCGGGTGACGCGTACGGTCCGATGGCGGCTTTCTCGACATTGGCGGCATAGCTGCAGGAGGTGCAGATGACCAGGGTATCTTCGCCGGTATCGGCCAGCACCATGAATTCATGGGAAAAAGAACCGCCGATCGAACCGCTGTCCGCCTCCACCGCCCTAAAATCCAAACCACAGCTCGTAAAAATTCGATGATACGCCTCGCGCATGATCTCATAACTCCGACCGGCGCCGGCATCGTCGGCATCAAAGGAATAGGCGTCCTTCATCAAAAACTCGCGGCCGCGCATCAGGCCGAAGCGCGGGCGGATTTCATCGCGGAACTTGGTCTGGATCTGGTAGAGATTGACCGGTAATTGCCGATACGACTGCATCTCGCGGCGGGCGATATCGGTGATCACTTCTTCATGGGTCGGTCCCAGACAGTAATCCCGATCATGACGATCGCGGAAACGCAGGAGTTCGGGACCGTATTTCTTCCAGCGGCCCGACTCCTCCCAGAGATCGCCGGGCTGCACCATGGGCATGAGGATTTCCTGGGCGCCGGCACGGTTCATCTCCCGCCGGACAATCTCGGTCACTTTCTGCAGCACCATAAACCCGAGGGGCAGGTAGGTATACATCCCCGAGGTCAGCTTACGGATGAAACCACCCCGAACCAACAACTGATGACTGATAACCTCGGCCTCCGACGGGGTTTCTTTGGTGGTGGGCAGCAACATCTGAGAGTAACGCATGGCAAATCTCCGTTCGAGTTAAAACCAATCAATGGGTAAAAGGAGTAAAGTATGTTTAACCTGAGTTCCGGTTCTGGTATTCGGCTTCAAGCTTTTCGAGTTCTTCAAGAAATACCGGCAACAGCTCGGCCTCGGCGACTTTCCTGAAAATTTCGCCTTTCTTGAATATAATGCCGACCCCGTGGCCGCCGGCAATGCCGATATCGGCTTCACGCGCCTCACCGGGTCCGTTGACCACGCAGCCCATGACCGCGACTTTGATGGTGGCCTGCATGGTCTGGAGACGCTGCTCAACCTGCTCGGCCAAGGTAAAAAGATCGAGCCGGGTCCGACCGCAGGTGGGACAGGAGATCAACTCAGGTCCGCGTTCGCGGATCCGCAGCGACCGGAGCAATTCATACCCGACCCTGATTTCCTCGACGGGGTCGCGGGTCAGCGAGATGCGGAAAGTGTCGCCGATACCCTCGGCCAGGAGAATACCAAGCGCCACACTGGACTTGACGGTCCCGGCAATGAGGCCCCCAGCCTCGGTCACCCCAAGGTGCAGGGGATACTCGGTCTGCTGCGCCAACTGCCGATACCCGGCGATGGTGGTCAGGGTATCCGAGGATTTAATCGAAATTTTAATCTCAGAAAACCCCTGCTGCTCAAGCAGGCGGACGTTTTCCAGAGCACTGGCGATCAAGGCCTCGGGCCGTTCCGGGGTAGGATAGCCGTATCGTTTGAGCAGATCTTTGGCAATGGAGCCGGAATTGACCCCGACCCTGATCGGCACCCCATGCATCTTGGCCGCGTCCACCACTCTGGCGAGTTTATCGGGGCCGCCAAGATTGCCGGGATTAATCCTGATGCCCTGGGCGCCGTGCTCCATGGCAGCCACCGCCAACCGGCTGTCAAAATGAATATCGGCGATCAGGGGAATGGCGATCTGCATCCGAATGGCGGTGATCGCTTCTGCCGCCGCCAGATCAGGGACCGCCACCCGAATCAGCTCGCATCCGGCCCGTTCCAGCTGGTGAATCTGCCGCACGGTGGCGACAATGTCCCCGGTCAGGGTGTTGGTCATCGACTGCACCGCAATCGGGGCCTCGCCACCAATCGCCACGGTACCGACATGAATCTGTCGCGTTTTTTTTCGAGTAATCATGGTTTGCTCCGACCCGGCACCAGCCGTTACTGCAGATTTATTTCCGCTTCCGAGGCACGAACATACCAGGGAACCAGATCAGCGCCATCGCCAGCGGCCCCTGCCGCCAAAACCTCGGCGCCGCAAAACCCGATAAGGGCGGCACGCGGATGGATCGTCCCGGCGGGCAGCACCCGGGCCAGCCGGTGGGCCGCCAACTCGACGGCGCAGGCGAGGATACCAGGTCCGGCCACCAAGGTTGGTTCTTGAATACTTCGGACAAGTGCCTCCGGCGCAAGCACCAGGGGGTCGCCGACCCGACGATAGCTGAACTCGTCGCTGCACCGATAAAACGCCGCATAGACCTGCTGTTTTCGTGCATCCAGCAGACAACAGAGCGGCAACTCCAAGGCGGGGACCTGCGCCGCCAGTCCATCCAGGGTAGAAATCCCGACCAGAGGTATCCCGGCAGCCATGGCAATACCCTTGGCCGCCGCCATGCCGATGCGTAATCCGGTAAAGGAGCCCGGCCCCTGACTGACGGCAATCCCATCGAGATCGCTCCAAGCCGTACCGACCGCAGCCATCATGGACGCAACCAGACCAAGCAGACGCCTTGAATGGGTGAGGTCGGGTTGAAGCGTGTATTCGGCCAGCACCTTGCCGTTATGACGAGTACCCGTGGTCAAAGAGACACCGCCGCACCCGGTCGCTGTCTCGATGGCCAGGATCAGGACATCAGCCATCGTTTGACCAATCGAACAATATCGTTATAGAAAACAAACACCATCAGTGTCCCCAGGATCGCCATGCCGATTTTCTGGCTGATCTCCATGGTCCGGTCGTTCAGGGGTTTGCGGCGCATCGCTTCCAATGAAAGGAAGACCAGATGCCCACCGTCAAGCACCGGAATGGGAAGGAGATTGAGGACGCCAAGATTGACACTCAAAAGTCCCATAAAATAGAGCAGGTTCATCCAACCGGCTTCCATCTGCTGACCGGCTATTTCGGCAATCCGAATCGGTCCGCCAAGTTCGCTGGCTGGAATAACCCGCTGTATCATTTTAACAATCCCCATCACCGTCAGATAGCCGAGATTCCAGGTCTGCATCAGGGCTGCGCTGGCCGACTCCTCGATCCCGACCTGTTTATAACGAACTTCATCGCTGCGGACGATGCCGAGCATAAAGCGTTCCCCGACCGCTTCCCCAAAAAGATTTTTCATCTTCTGCATGGTAGGCTGGGCGCTGAACCGCAATTCCTCACCGTGACGATCAACCACCAGGGTCACGGTCTGTCCTTGGCTGTCCTTGATACCGTCGGAAACCTGGGCCCAGGAACTGGTCGGCTGCCCGTTGATGCTCCGGACCACGTCGCCGGCCTTGATCCCCACCTGCTCAGCCACCGAACCAGCGCCGACTTCACCAATCCGGGTGGAGTCGACCGGTTCGGGCAGGCCGGCAAATAAAAAAATGAAAAAAAACAGAAAAATCGCAAACACCAGATTGAACAGTGGGCCACCAAAAACAATGCCGAAACGCTGCCAGACCGGTTTGTGAGAAAACGATCGATCCACATTTTCCGGGAGAATTTCTTCCCCCTGTTGTTCGCCGTACATTTTAACGTAGCCTCCCAAAGGGAAGGCACTGATGAGGTACTCGGTTTCTCCCCACTGCCGCCCAATCACCTTTTGACCAAATCCCAGGGAAAACTTAAGGACTTTGACGCCAAAAAGCTTGGCCAATAAAAAATGACCGAATTCATGGACGAAAATGAGCACACCTAAAACGAGGACAAAGGAAAGGACAGAATTCATGAAAATCCTTGGGAATAATTTCGAAAGAGAAGGGTAAGACGTGATCTCGGCCGGATGCGAAACCTCCGGTCAGGCGGCTTGGATCTCGCGAGCCGCCAGGATTCGGGCCTCCTGGTCCGCAGCCAGAATCGCCTGCAGCTCCAACTCGTCGCCCTGCGTTGTCTTTTGCACCACCATGCCGACCACTTCGGCTATTCGGGTGAATCCGATCCGACCGGCGAGAAAGGCCTCCACCGCCACTTCATTGGCAGCGTTGAGTGCTGCCGGTTTTACGCCCCCCATCTGCAGTGCGTCATAGGCAATCTGCAGGGCGGGAAAACGGGTATGATCGGGCAGTTCAAAGTCAAGGCCGCCGCACTGCGGTAGATTGAGGCGGGAAAGCCCGAGTTCCAGCCGTTCCGGATAAGAAAGAGCATAAGCAATAGGGATGCGCATATCCGGTATTCCCATCTGTGCCACCACCGACCCGTCACAATACTCCACGAGCGAATGCACTATCGATTGCGGATGAATCACAACTTCGATCTGTTTGGGCGCGACATCAAAGAGCCAACGGGCTTCGATCACTTCGAGCCCTTTATTCATAAGGGTTGCGGAATCTATGGAAATCTTCCGCCCCATGGTCCAGTTGGGATGGGCAAGGGCCTGTTCCGGGGTTGCGGCGAGCAAGGACTTGTGATCCCAAGTGCGAAACGGTCCCCCTGAGGCGGTTAGAATGATCCGGGCTACATCTTGTTTTCGACCGGCTTCCAACGCCTGAAAAATGGCGCTATGTTCCGAATCGATGGGGAGGAGGCGCACTCGATGGTGCCGAACGGTTGCCATAATCAGCCGACCGGCCATGACCAGGGTCTCCTTGTTGGCCAGACCGATGTCCTTGCCGGCTCGGATGGCGGCAAGCGTCGGCAACAGTCCTACCGCCCCGACAACGGCGGATACCATCATGTCGGCAGCGGGTAACGAAGCGACGGTGCAATTGCCTTCCAACCCGCTGACGATCCGGTCCCGATAGGAAGACGGGAGCTTTTCGGCCAGTGCATCGACGAGCGCAGGATCGCCCACCGCGACACATTCCGGTTCAAATTCAAGTACCTGTTCTGCAAGGATATCAACGCTTCGTCCGGCCGAGAGCCCGACAATGCGAAACTGCTGCGGAAACTGCCGGACCACGGCCAGAACATTTCGGCCGATTGATCCGGTGGATCCGAGAACCGAGAGGGCTTTCATCTCAGCAAACCGAAGGAGAGCAGATAATAAAGTACCGGTCCGGTTAACAACAAACTGTCTATCCGATCCAATAAGCCGCCATGACCGCGCAGAATGGTACCCGAATCTTTGACGTTCATGGACCGCTTGATCATCGATTCGGTTAAATCCCCGGCAATACCGACAATAATGAGCAGCCCGGCGGCAAAAAACAAGGACAGCAGGTCAACCCTTCCAGGAAAAGCCAAAGCAATTCCTTCTGCAATGGCGATGCCTGCAACCAGACCTCCGAAACCTCCGGCCACGGTTTTTTTAGGACTGATCTGGGGAAAGAGTTTGCGATGCCCGAAGGCCCGACCGGCATAATAGGCCCCAGTATCTGAACCTGCCACCACCGCAACCAGGAGCGTCAGCCAAAATGGGCCGTCTGGTAAAAACCGGATCAGAACCACATGGGCCATGCAAAGCGAGATATAAACACTGGCTAACACGCTGTAACTAAAATATTTAAAGACATCGTCAATGGTTGAATACCCATGGAGCACCACCGCCACCGTGGCCATCAGGCCGACGATCACCCCGGCTAAGACGATATCTCCCCTACCGAAATAAGAAGCTAACACCGGAAAGAGACATAGGAGAATTGTCGCAAACAGACGGGGACCGATAAGCGAACGATAGGTCATTCGGAAAAATTCGGAGAGAGCGATCACCGCCACGCCGACAACAATCGCCCAGAATAACTTCGCGGTTCCTAAATAAAGCAGGAGCAACCAGGCGCCCGCCATAAGAATCCCAGGTATCACTCGGCTCATTCCAGGTTACTCTCCTTGAAGTTGCGCACTGATTTTGCCGAATCGGCGCTGTCGGCGATTATATGTATTGATAGCTTCGAGCAACTGATCTTTTCGAAAATCCGGCCATTTTACATCGGTGAAATACAGTTCGGCGTAGGAGGTTTGCCAGAGGAGAAAATTGGACAGGCGGTGTTCGCCGCCAGTGCGGATCAGCAAATCCGGGTCAGGTTGCCCTGCGGTAAAAAGATGTTCGCTGATGGAGTCTTCGGAGATCTCCTGCCACTGGAGCGCGCCATCCTGACACTGTTGAGCGAGGCGACGCACGGCTTGGACCAATTCACTGCGCCCCCCATAACTCAGGGCGAGATTCAGGGTCATGCCTTGACATGCTTCGGTATCTGATATGGTTTGCTGAAGAACAGACTGTACATCGGCCGGCAAACGGTCCTGCTGCCCCACGCAACAAAGACGAATACCGTTTTTCAACATGGTTTTCAACTCTGACTGGAGATACCGTTTCAACAACCCCATCAAGCCAGTAACCTCGCCAGAGGGACGGTTCCAGTTTTCCGTTGAAAAGGCATACAAGGTTAAGAACTCAACCCCTATCGTCCTTGAAATTTCGACAATCTCACGAACGGAATCAACCCCGGCTTTATGTCCGAATAATCTGGGACGAGAGCGCTCCTCGGCCCATCGCCCATTGCCATCCATAATTATGGCAATATGACGCGGTACAGAAAGGGGAGGGTCTGATTCAGCCACGACTACCTGTTTGCACGGAAACAGAGGCGATCATACCTCCATCACTTCCTTTTCCTTTCCGCCGGCTATATCTTCGATCTGGCTGATAAAGCTGTCTGTCACCTTTTGCGCCTCTTCCTGAAGCCGAAACAAATCGTCTTCAGAGATCTCCTTATCTTTCTTGAGCTTTTTCAGGGCCTCATTGGAATCACGTCGAACATTGCGGACGGCAACTTTATATTCTTCGCTGATCTTTTTGACCTGCTTGACCAACTCTTTCCGCCGTTCGCCGGTGAGTGGCGGTATGGTCAGACGCACCACGTTGCCATCACTTGCCGGTGTCAATCCAAGGCCTGAAGCCAGGATAGCTTTTTCGATCGCCGGCAGTACCTGTG
>CAIMMA010000576.1 GCA_903842475.1 uncultured bacterium | reverse complement strand
TGTGTTCAAGTATATAGATGGTGGTGAAGGCATTCTCGTGCGGATGGGTATGGCTGCCAAAGCTGATGAGGTGGGGGCCGGACTTTTGCTGGTGGGGTGCCCCAAACGCTCCTATTTTAAACGGGTGCTGCTCGGGCAAACCGCGGCCCAAATCATCGGGCTCAGTCCCTGCGACGTGTTGATGATTCCCGATGGCGCAGAGGTCGATTTTTCGCGGATTCTGGTGGGGATCGATGGGTCTAAATACAGTGTGGAAGCCGGGCAGCAGGCACTTGATCTGGCCTTGGCGTATGGGGGCGAGGTCCATGCCCTGACCATGCTCGACATCCCGATTAATCGAAGTCTTTTATATAAAGTGCTTGATGAGGCCCGGTACAAAAGTTCCACCTATTTGCAGACGGTCGCGGATCAAGGCAGCAAACTTGGTGTTTCCGTGGTGACGGCGATCCGGGAAGGCACCGCCTATGAAGGGATCGTGCAGTACGCCGAGGAAAAAGCGATGCAGCTGATAGTCCTGGGCTCTTTGGGGCACACCGCTTTTACCCGAATTTTACTGGGGAGCGTGGTGGAACGGGTCGCTACGCTGTCACCCCTGCCGATTCTGGTGGTGAAAAAGCTGGGCCGCAATGGCGTGCGTAATCCGGTCTGATTTTTCCCGCAAGGGAGGGGCTTTGCCTGAAAAGGAAGAGGACCGGTGTTGAGGATGGTTGGCGGGAGATGCAATAAAGGGAGGGATCAACCGATCCCTCCTCCTTCCTGGAGGTGAGCGATGGAACCCATTGAGATTTTTACAGCAACTGTACTGATCGTCGGCGCCATGCATCTGATGGTCACCGCTGGTACGTCTATAACCCTTTGGTGGAAGAAGCGATTGGCTGCCAAGGATTGTTCAAGCAGCGCAATCGATGCCGCTGCGGAGCAAGCCGGTCTGCTCTCGGCCGCCTCAAGCCAACAGCGAAGTGACTGGTATGTCTTTTTTCACTGCGCTGATCTGGTCGGCCGGGAACCGCTGGAGAAAAAATCCAAAATCAGGAAGGACAAAGCCGTGTCTGACGGCAAACGCCAGCAATCAACAAAACCGTTGCCATTACGCGCCGGGGCTCGGTTGTAAAATGAAAAACAGCCGTTTGGCTTGCCGGAGGTAGGGCAGGGATGAGCCGACAAGGTCGATTTGTATGGCTCGCTCTTTCCCGGCTGGGATTTTTCAAGGGTCGCAGCCGGATAACCAGGACTGAGAGGTAATGCGCCCAAAGCGTAGGTCCGTACTCGCAAAGCAGGGAGTTCATGAAAGCATTCATTGGTATTTATCAAGAAACAGATCAGGCGGATCGGTATCTGGACTCCATCGGGATGGAGCCGGAGACGGTTGTGGAAGTGGGGCCGTTTTTGTCTAAATTCCAGGCAATGGAGTGGATGGAGTTTATGGAAAAAAAGATGAGCAACTGCGAAGCCGCCCGTTGGGTTGCCCAAAACACGAGCAAGTATCCATGGTACGGCTTTACCGCTGCAGGCTGACCGACCCCATGCCCCTCTCCCTTTATCCGCTTATTCCTCGCTTCCCCCTCCTTTGATCGACCATTCGACATCCTGCCCCCACCCCTGATTGTTCCTCTCTGCATTCCGTGGATACATCCCTTCCCAGGGGAGGGGTGCACTCCGTCTTTATCGATCGGGTACTCCTCCCTACTAAAAATGGGCTTTCTCAGGGCCTGATAAACAGGTATATATGGGTATGATTTGTCCCTCGGGAACAAGGGTTGCCGACAGCGGTGGCCGATTCATTTGGGATAAACGGCAAATTGTCGAATATTTTCAATATGGTTAAGTCGAAAAACAGACCTCTTTGTCCAGCGAGCCCATGCCCATAAAAAAAGAAACCGCTTTGCATGATGCGCAATCCTCGTCCGGTTACAACCTGCACTGGGTGCGGATCCTCCCCTGTCTGCTCTGGGCCTTCTTTATTACGTTGTCCTATGGTTGGAATGTAAAAAATTATCAGGAACAGCATGCGGCCACACTTTTGCAGGCAGCGCGCAGTTTTTTCCAGCAGATCGAGATTACCCGGGAATGGAACGCTGGCCATGGGGGCGTCTATGTACCCGTCACCGGGGCAACCGCTCCCAATCCTTATCTGAAGACTCCGCGGCGCGATATTCAGGTCGATCCCGCCCTCCTGCTCACCAAAATCAACCCCGCCTACATGACCAGGCAGATCTCTGAAATCGCCCAAACGCACAATAATATCCAATTTCACATCACCAGTCTTGACCCCATTCGGCCGCAGAACCTCGCGACCGGCCGGGAGAAAGAGGCGTTGCTGCTGTTTGCGCAGGGGAAGGCAAAGGAGGTCGGACAGGTCATCGAAACCGGTGACAACGGCACGTTTTTTTATATGGCGCCCCTGGTAACCGGCAAAGCCTGCCTGCCATGCCATCAAGAGCAGGGCTACAAGGAAGGCGATATCAGGGGAGGGATCAGCGTCACCCTGCCGTTTACACCGCTCCCTTTTTCCTTGCCCCTTGCCGCTGGCCATCTGGGGCTGGGATGTATCGGGCTTGGCAGCATTTTTTATCTCGGCGTCAAACTCAACCGTGCCTACAGTACCATTCAAACCCAGGCGATTATCGATGCCCTGACCGGGATTCCCAATCGCAGGAGCTTTACCGAACGGTTCCTGGAAGAAGTCAACCGGCATAAACGCAAGCAGGATCCGCTTTCCTTGTTGATGTGCGATCTCGATAATTTTAAAGCCTATAACGATACCTACGGCCATGGCGCCGGAGACGACTGTCTGCTGCGGACCGCCCAGGGCATCAGGGATTCGCTGCAACGGCCAGGTGATTTTTGTGCCCGATACGGCGGCGAGGAATTTGTCATCATCTTGCCGAGCACCACCGCCAACGGCGCCTTGCATGTGGCCCAAACTATTGTGGCCAATGTACGCAACCTGTCGATCAGGCATGAGAAATCGCTTCCCGAACAGTATGTCACGGTGAGCATCGGCGTGGCGACCACCAGTTCCGGCCAGGCCGAATTTCATGAAACCCTGATGCAGCAGGCGGATGCGGCCCTGTATCAGGCCAAGGAAAGCGGCCGTAATTGCGTGCGTGTTTTTCAAGGGACCGCAGCAGATGAGCCGTCGTCACCGCCCCCGCCCCCGGAGCACCTGACCGATGAAACATCCTGACCGGGCCACCGTCGAGCGGCTTGAACAACTGCCTAATATCGGCAAGGCCATGGCCGAGGATCTGCAGATACTCGGGATCATGCGGCCGCGGCAACTGATCGGCCAAGACCCCTTGCAGTTATGGCAGGCGCTGGAACAGCAGACCGGGCAGCGTCACGACCCCTGCGTGCTTGATACCTTCATGGCCGCCATCGCGTTCATGGAGGGCGGCCCGGCCCAGCCCTGGTGGATGTTCACGGCTCGGCGGAAAAGGTTGTACGGAGAGATCGTCTCGGCCAGGAAAGGGTAACACGTCTAAAAGCTGGTGCTTATCGAACCTGTCGATACCCAAGGAACAAGCAACCGAACCCCGGGAGATTTTTATGGGATTGTTACCGATCATCGAAAAAGGGCAACCTGCAGGCTGCCAGGCGGACTGGCCGCTTTTTTACATGAACGACTTCTCCAGGATGGGGATTGTGGTCACCGGGCTGGCCCGGGCCGTCGAGGTGCTCACCGCCAGCGGGTTTCGGGTGCTTAATAACGACGGACTCCTGCAGGTCGAAACCGGCGAGCCGTTGGCCGATCTCTTTGCCGTCCTGTCGGCGCATCGGGTGGCGTACGAACTCAGCGATCTGGTGAGCTGCGTGTATCAGGGGTGATAACCTTCGTACCTGCCCGGCGGGCAGGCTGAAAACGCGTACAGGGAACCAGGGGAGGCGATCGCTGCCTCGTCGTCCCTCCTTCCGGTGCAGGAGCTCTTGACAATCGAACCTCTTGCAAAAAAAAAACGTCTGCATACCGTGTCATTTCGACCAACGGGAGAAATCCTTTGCCTCAAAGGACGAGATTTCTCGCTATCGCTCGAAATGACAAGAACAACCGATGCGCCTTTTTCTTAACCATCAGGACGCAACACCTACTCTCGTCATTTTGCAAAAAGCTCAATCTGCTCCGTCACGC
>CAIMMA010000575.1 GCA_903842475.1 uncultured bacterium | reverse complement strand
CTGCCCAGCGTTTCTTGGAGCGGGGTCTCGGATGCCACCAGTACAAAAGTTAAGCTGACCGTTCGCTATACGCTGAAAGATATTAAAACCGGAGCCGTGCTCTGGAACGTTCCGGGTAAGTTGTATACAGCCGATTATCAGACTGTAACGGCTGTTGCCAGCGGAGATGATCAAGCCTTGAGTGAGATCATTGAAGATGTATCGGAAGATATCTATATTGGCACCTTGAGCAAAATCAGAAAACAGCAAACCCAGCAAAATCCCGGCAACTGACTTGTTGACAACATCGTCCCCCCAAGGTGCCGCAGAGGAAACGGCAGCACCTTTTTTCTTCCCTGCCCATGTGTAGTGCTATCGGTTCTCTCCTCCCCCCGGTTTCCATAGGGACCATCGCGCTTAAATCACCCATGATTTTAGCCCCTTTGGCGGGATATACCGATCTCCCCTTCCGCCTGCTTTGCCGTGAACAGGGGGCCGCGCTTTGTTTTTCAGAGATGGTCAGCTGTCACGGCCTTGCCTACAGGCAGAAAAACACCCTGGACCTGATGCAGACCGTGGCCGATGAGCAGCCGTTCGGGGTCCAGCTCTTCGGCAGCGACCCGGATCACATGGGTGAGGCTGCTGCCATCGCTTCTTCCTATCCTATTGATCTCATCGATCTCAATATGGGGTGCCCGGTACGTAAGGTGACCAAGCGAGGTTCCGGATGCGCCTTGATGAAAGACCTGCGCCTGGCGCAAAAGATCATCGAAACCGTCTGTGCCAACACCACCCTTCCGGTCACCGTTAAATTTCGCAGCGGCTGGACCGAGGAGCAGATCAATGGGCCTGAATTTGCAACTATGGCCGAGGCCGCAGGCGCAGCTGCGGTGACCATTCATGCCCGGACCTGGGCACAGGGTTTTGGGGGACTCGCGGATCGAAAAATAATCAAGGCGGTGAAAGAGGCGGTACGCATCCCGGTGATCGGCAACGGTGATATTCTCGTCTTTGCCGACGGTCTCCAGATGATGACGGAAACCGGTTGCGATGCGGTGATGGTCGGCCGGGGTGCTCTGGGCAACCCTTGGGTGTTTGCATCGGCGGGACAGCCGGCCACCCTGTTGGGTCGTCTGCCGGTGATCCTGCGGTATCTGGAGTTGTCCAAACAGTATCTTCCGGTTACCAGAGTGCTGTTTAAGATAAAAAATCATACTTCCCGGTTCCTGACCGGTCTCCATGGAGCCACTCGTTTGCGACAGTTGATCTATGCCGCCGGAACGGTAGAAGAAATCATCGCCCTGCTGCTCCAGCACAGCGACAGCGATCTGCTCGGCAATGCAGAAGGTTAAGGCGCAGCAATACTCCTTGCCTCGGGCTTGTTAGTCCCGATTTTTTCGATTTGGCGATAGAGTTCCACCGATATGGCCTGGGCTCGATTTAACTCTTCCCAAGTCATGTTGATCATCAGATTATTGCGATTGATGGTGGCAAAGGTGTTTCCCTGACTGGCAGACAGGGAATACCAGGCATAACCGCGGGCTTTATCCATATCGGTGCCGTTACCGGTTGCGTACATCAAACCGGTGTTGGCCTGGGCCAGGGCATCCCCCTGCAAGGCGGCTTTTTCATACAGTTCAAGTGCCTTCTTGTAATCACGTTCTCCTCCCAACCCGTTATACAAGAGATAGGCTAAATCATTCTGGGCACTCAAGTTGCCCTGTTCGGCGGCCATGGTTAACCATTTCTTGGCCTCCAGATAATTGAGCGGCACAATTTGACCGCGAAGATACATGCCGCCGATGATATTCAATGACTCCGGAGAAACTTTGCCCTGCTCCGCCGCCTGCAACAACCACTTGAATCCTTCCCGTTTGTCCTGCTCCACCCCCTGCCCCTGATAGAGCATTCCGCCGACGACAAACTGCGCTTCCACATCCCCCCGTTCTGCGGCGGCGAGGTACAGCCGATAGGCACGGGCATAATCCACCGGTTGCCCCTTGCCGTAATACGAACGATACGCCTCTATTTTTAACCGGGGCGTAATATCGTCAACAACCTGAGAATAGGCTGTCCCGACCACCATGAAAAAAATCAAAACCGCAAAGAAAAAATGTCGCCGCATACCTGACCCCGATACAGGAGATTGTTTTTCAACCCAATGCGCTGGTTAAACAACATGCCATGGTAGGATTCAAGAAGATTCAAGAAAAAACCTTCAATCGGCCGGGTTTGAAGGTCAACGCTGCAACGGTATGCAAGATGTCGATTAATGCGGTCAGGTGGTCAGGGTTCGGTAAATTTCCGGCATCCGGGCCGGTAATCGACCGACCTCGTCGATAAAAATCGAGTTGACCTCGCCATACATGTGGGCCATATACTCATGGGCCTGGCGGTCGATGGTGATGCAGAAGGGATGAACGCCTTTTGCTTTGGCTTCCAACAGGGCGTGACGGGTATCCTCGATAGCGTATTCGCCCTTATAATCATCGTAATCTTCAGGTTTGCCATCGGAAAGGATGATCAGCAATCTGACCTTCGCCTCAACCTGGGCAAACAGTGAGGTCATGTGACGGATGGCCGGAGCCATGCGGGTGTAATCCTTGGGGCCGATAGCGGCGATCCGTTGACGAACGACCTGGCTGTACCGCTCATCAAGCCGTTTGACCGGAAAAAGCTCGCAGCGCAACCGGCGCATCCCTGAAAAACCGTAGATGCCATAACGATCGTTGAGCACTTCCATGGCCTCGCAAATAAGGACCAGCGCTTCCTTGATCGATTGACCAACCCAACCGGCGGTTGAGTTGGACATGTCCACCAGGAAATAAACCGCGATATCGCGTTGTTCGCGGGCAAGCCGAATGAACAGCCGGTCCGAAGGCGGACGGCCGGCATGGATATCGGCAAGGGATTCGACTAAGGCGTCAAGATCGATATCGTTGCCGTCCCGCTGCCTGCGGATAAAATGTTCATTGGTCTGCAGGAGTTCGAACTGATGGCGCAACCGTCGAATCTGTCCCTTGTACCGTTGCAGTGTCTGTTCGATGAACGAAGTCTGCACCAGCGGCATCTCTCTTTCCGTCACCACGCACCAGTTTTTACGAAATCCTTTGCGCCGATAATCCCACTCGTCGTACACCACCGGTGCGAACACGCCCAACCCATCGGCCTGATTCGCCGGATGAACCGCACTAAACCCCTGGCCAGCCTTGCCAACAGCGCTGCTGATATACTCTTCGGGCAAGACACCCAAATCCTGGCGAATCTGTTCGGCCAGTTCGGTGAGTTCTTCGCTCAAAGCCATCTCTTGATTATCGATCCGCAACGAGGTCAAAGGCGGCGGCAGCGACTTGGGTTGCGGTGGATTCCCGGACTCGACCACCATGGCCAGATCAGCCTCTTGAGAACTTTGAGCTGATTGTTGCTCGTTCCGGTCCTCTGCCGCTCCATGTTTCTTTTGGGGAGAGGCCTGCTGGAGATGGAGCGTCAGGGCTTTGATAAAGCGCCATTCCCGTTCGCGCCGACGTTTCAACTGGGCGTTCCGCACCTCCCGGAGACGTAGCGACCCTTGGAAAATCAGCGGATCGGTGGCAAGCCAATCCGGGTCCCCTGAAAGCAGCGGCATCAGCTCGCGGACCGCCTCGATACTTCCCTGATTATCGACCTGATATTCCCGGCATTGCTGGAGCAGCCGCCAGGCATGGGCCTCCGTTGCTGATGCTTCACCACTTGGCCACTGGCCACGAAGCAGTCCCAGCTGCAAACGGTCGAGCAGGTTGCGCGATGCCACGCCATCGGCGGAAAGCGGCAGACGGGGTAGAATGGCCAGCGCCTGGCGCATCAGGCCGGGAAGTTCGTCCTGTAAAAATCTTAAGACCCGCCCGGTTTCAAACAAATGATACAGACTTTGGGCGCTGGCTGGGATCGGGAAATCAGCAAACAGCTCTTCCAAGGGATGGCTTGAAGCATTTGATGATGCAAGCGATGGCGGAACAGCAAATGTTCCCGCCTGGACTGAGGCCCATTGAAAGGAAACCATCAGTTTATAGAGCAGGAAGTTTTCGGTGTTATCAGCAAAGAGTCCGATTTCATGGGGCAGAAAAATGCATTCCGTATCGGTGGAGGCCTCATCAGAGGCGATCAGCGGCATCTCCGTACCAGCCAGGCCATTGACGTAGGGCTGCAATCGGGGGCGAATTTCGGTCAGCCGTAAACCGCCCTGCCCCCGGAGGTGGCGAACGAAATGCTGTTGTCCCTCGGTCATAAACAGTTGCGCCCCATGCAATCCGGCGGTTTCGTACCGATCCAGAAGCGTATGGACCCAGAGCGACAATTCCTCAGGGGCCAGTCCGTGCAGCACCGGATCGGCGGCCGAAAGATAGGCGAAACAAAGGGAGTGCGAGACGGGCCATATCGCAGGAACCTGCGAAAAAATATCATCAAGCCGGACGCTGTTTCCATTGGCCAGGGCAAAAAGCGCGTCTTCCACATCCCATTCGTTGGGCAGGCTGGGCGCCACCAGTTCATAAAACCTGGTTTTGAGTGCCTCAATATCCATGGCGGCTTAAAAAAGCGAACTGACCATTTCGTCAAGGGCTGCGAGCAGTTCCGAATCGTCGGTCAGGGCCTCACTGATTGATGCCCGGCAAGCAGTTGGAATCGGGATGCCCCTGGCGATCAGTTTGCCGGCTTGGATGAGCAGCCGGGTGGAGGCTCCCTCGGCAAGCCCTGAATCCTTCAAGGTCCGGGTCATGGCCGCCAGCTTGACCAAAGGTCGGGCGATGGCAATTTCCAACCCCCCTTCCCTGCAGACGATTTCCATCTCTTTGTCCGGGGCCGGGTAGTCAAAACTCAAGGCAATAAATCGCTGCCGGGTTGAGGCCTTGAGGTCTTTCAGCACACTCTGGTAGCCGGGATTGTAGGAGACCGCCAGCATGAACTCCGGTGGTGCGGTCAGCAGTTCGCCCCGCTTTTCGATGGGAAGTTGGCGCCGGTCATCGGCCAGCGGATGGATCACCACCGTCGTATCCTTGCGGGCCTCGACAATTTCATCCAAGTAGCAGATAGCCCCGGCTCGAACCGCCATCGTCAACGGACCGTCAGTCCACACCGCTTCGCCGGATCGAATCAGGTAACGGCCGACCAGATCGCTGGTGGAAAGATCGTCGTGGCAGCTCACCGTGATCAAAGGGCGCTGCAGCCGCCAGGCAAGGTACTGGATAAACCTGGTCTTGCCGCAACCGGTGGGTCCTTTCAACAGCAAGGGCACCCCTTCTTGATAAGCAGCTTCCGCAATGGCAACTTCGTCTCCGGTAGGGAGATAGTAGGGCTCATTTTCAATGATATATTCATCAATCCGCAAAGGTCGTCCGGACATAGGTTTCTCCTTGTCATAAGAGTTGCTTCAACAATAATAATGGGTACCGCGGTTGACAAGCTATGGTTTCCGGGGCGATTTCATTTGGTTATTGCACAAAGAAGTAGGCATGATTAGACTGATACCTCAAAAGCATCGGGTCTTTTATTCCCGTATTTGCACTCCTCTTCGTCTCTTACCGACTTTTCCCATGTGTATCCATGTGTATTGATCTGCATACCCACTCCATTTACTCCGACGGCAGTTCGACCCCGGCCGAACTGATCGAATTGGCCGTGGCCAACGGATTGCAAGGATTGGCGCTCACCGATCACGATACGGTCGAAGGAGTAGGCGAGGTACAGCGCCTGGGCGGTCTGGCGGGAATCACCATCCTGACCGGGGTGGAAATCAGCACAACGTTGCGTCAATATACGCTCCATATACTCGGCTACGGCATCGATCCCTCCGATCCCGTCCTGCATCAATGGCTGCTGCCGCTGCAACAAGGCCGGGAAAAACGAAATACGGCGATTCTGTTGAAACTGCAGGCGCTGGGGATAGCGATAACCGCTGAAGAAATCAGCAGGATTTCCTGCTGTGGCCAGACCGGCCGGCCCCATATTGCCAGATTGCTGATAGAAAAAGGAGTGGTCGATACCTTCGATGCCGCCTTTCGTCAGTATCTCGGCCGTAACAAACTCGCCTGGGAGAGCCGTTTCAGTTACTCTGCCGCCGAGACCATCGATATGATTCATCGCACCGGCGGTCTTGCGGTACTGGCGCATCCAGGAACACTGGATCCGGAAATGCGCGTCCAATCTCTGGTAATTCGCGAGTTGGCCCTTCGAGGCCTTGACGGAATTGAACTCTATTATCCGTCCCACACTCGAAAAATTATCAAAAAACTCAAAGCCATCGCTGCCCAGAATAATCTGATTGTCACCGGCGGCAGCGATTTTCACGGCGCCACAAGGCCTGCCAACCGCCTTGCCGGTGATCAGGCCCAAACGGTTTGCCCGCCCTATTCGATCATTGAGGCCATCCTTGCCCGTCAAAACGGGCGAAACCGCCCCCCTCCTCCTTTGTCCTAGCCACTATGCATACTATTCTCATTGTCGATGACGAACCCAATTATCAAATTGTTCTCGCCGAGTTGCTCAAGGACGAAGGCTATGAAGTCTTCACCGCCAACAGCGGCTTAGCCGGCCTGCCGATCGTGTACAGCACCGACCTTGATCTTGTGCTCTCGGACATGAAGATGCCGGG
>CAIMMA010000574.1 GCA_903842475.1 uncultured bacterium | reverse complement strand
GCTGGTCTTGCTACACACTTGACACAGGGGATGTCAGGGTCCAGAGTGCATAGGTTGAGGATTTAATTGTTGAGTAAGGATAGCGTACATCTCATTCCATATTGCGTTCAAGATGACACTATGATATATGTTCGACATGGAGGTGTGCCATGGCGAGACAAGTATCTATCAGTAACGAAGAAATTCAAAGAGCTAAACAATTACGTAATCAGGCCGCATCAATAGCAGACTATCGCAAAGCCCTTTCCGTGATTCTGATTGCCGAGTTTGGTGTAACCGCTGACCATGCAGCCGATATCCTTGGTACAAGTCGTCGGACAGTTTTTCGAGATAGAGGAAATATTCGCAATCAAGACGACACTACAAAAAACTCTTGGGGTGGTCGGCGTAATTGTTCTATGACCTTTGAAGAGGAACGTGAGTTCCTTGCCCAATGGGAAGCTAAGGCAACATCTGGTGGAGTCCTTACGGTTCCACCCATTCATGCGGCCTTGGTGGAACGTTTGGGTCGTGTTACGCCGATGTCAACAACATATAGGTTGTTGGCACGTCATGGCTGGCGTAAAGTCCAGCCAGACACAAAACATCCAAAGAGCGATCCTGTGTTGCAGGATCAATTTAAAAAAAACTCGCAGAAGCAGTGGCTTCCGCCTGCTTGAAAAATCAAGATCATCACCCATTGCGTTTAATGTTTCAGGACGAAGCCCGCTTTGGAAGGATGAGTGATCCCCGATCATGTTGGGCGCCTGCTCCCCACAGGCCGGTGGTCAATTTGGCCTTGATTCGGGAATTTCGCTACGAATATGCAGCAGTAAGTCCGTGGGATGGTTGTCTCGATTTCATGACTACCGAAAAGATGAACACAGAAAATATGTCCAACTTTCTCCTCCAGGTTGGCGAAGCACACAAGGACGAGTTCATCGTCATGGTGGTTGATGGGGCTTCATCTCACAGAAGCAAAGAACTAAAGATTCCAGAGAACGTGTCGCTGATAAGGCTTCCACCCTATTCACCGGAACTGAATCCGGCAGAGCAAATATGGAACGTACTGAGACGCGACTATTTTGCAAATCGTGTTTTCGATTCCTTGGATGCCGCGACAGACCAAGCTGAACTGGGATTGTCAGTGATGGCGGCTAACATGTCAGCAATCCGTTCATTAACCAATTGGCCTTGGATAAGTGCCATTTTGAAAACATAATGGAATCAGATGCCCCATACAATCTTACCAAGCCGCGCCAGATGGTCTGGGTTCCGGGGAATCCGTCTCCTTTTCTTCCCATGTGGCCACCCATGCCTGCAACCATAAATACGGCCTGGCCTATGGTAGGTGGTTCATCGGGAGCAATGGGCGTTTTATTCACATAGCAGCAAAGAGCCTTCCACTCAATATCCGTAAAGAACACCGTACAGGGTGCATTGGGCGTCTCCCTGCCGAGCATTGTAAGGTAATAGACGCGCCAGGCGACCACCATGTCCAAAGCGAGACAGGTTTCCAGACGATCGGTTGTTTCGAACTGGCGGTCCTTAATCCGACAACCGCTTTTGAGGGTACGGTGGAAGACTTCAATACCCCAGCGTCCCGAATACCATTCCACCCGCTTTTGGGCATCGGCAAAGTTTTCCACAGGAACTGTGGTGAGAAGCATCCATTCAATGGGTTTGTCTTTTGCTTCCCGTTCCAAGACATAAACAGCCCACACCCTGACTGTTTTAGAATAACCTTTGGGGGGGCGCAATTCCACTTTGGCAAACCGGATATCAAGCCAGGCAGTGCAGGCCTTACGGGAACCGCTATGGGGAATCTGGAGTTTGAGGGATCCAGCACTGTCTTTCTTTGCCATAAAATCCCAGAGGAACTCCTGATCCACCTTACGATTCCGAGTTCTTTCCGAGCGGACGAGAAGCGCGGGGCCCGGCTCTTTTGCTGCTTCAAGAAACAACTCGTAGATATCGGACTCCCTATCCCCCATGCTTACGAGCATGGTCTCAGGGCAGAGCTTCTGAATTTCTGCCACCTTACGAAAGCTTTTAAGCCACTTAATGCTTTCTTTCTGTTCAATAGGCAATTCTTTACGTTTGTGACTCTTTCCCTGATCATCGGGGTCTCTCGCCCATATTTGGGCGTCCACTACCCCCAGGGGTGTACCGTCCTCCGTGAAGGCCAGACTGTCGTGAAGGAGCAACCCGATGGACTTATCACCTTTATTATTGATGGGGCCCAGTCCCTCCGTCATCGGATGGGTCGTGTAGTTGAGGGTCGTCGTATCCTGAGGGACAAGGACAACCCTGTGTTGTTTGATCCGTTCGATGGTTGCTTCGGTATGAGGGGTGAGCACTACGTCCATGTTTACCTTCGGGTTCTGAAAAAATCTGTAGGCCCCAATAACCCGAGCATTGGAACCGCAAGCTTCGGGAATGGTGGCTTCAGGGCTACTATAGAAGTCCTGAGCGATCGTGTAAAGCCTTTCCTTAAGACGCTCATCGTACAGACGAACCGTGCCGAATTCCTCCTCGGCCCAGTGCTTGGAGACTTCAGGACGAGGCATCTGAACATCGGGCTCATCGCAAAGAACATCTTTCCATTCCCGACAGAGAGGATGGAGGAAGACCTGCTTCGCCACACCGTCTCGACGTCCCGCGCTTTGCCCGACATACGTAAAATTGGCCGCCTTATAGCAGGCGCCGGTAAATGCTGGATCGACAAATGTTTCTATCAGGACGGGACGGGTATGGTAGCGGTGCTCCCAGTCCTGAACCACACGAGAAAGGGCCAACGACAATACATAGGAGGCGAGATTGGGAACTGCCACTGTGGGCAGGATCAAAAAACGGCTATTGCAGATTACGCGGTCAATGTGCGCCCTCCTTGCGCCTTCCTTCCATCCAATATAATCGTCCCGGTCCTTGAGCGACCAAGATGCCGAACTGAAAGCCAATGCACCAAGGTATCCATGGGAACTCTTCACCAAATACCGAAGCTGGGCGCCGCAAAGGTTTCCATTCCCAAGATAGTGGTGCTTCTCAAGAAGGGCAAACCAGATCTTCGATTCCTTCGCATACCGGCTGCTGACAGGATAGACGCGCACCTCACCAAGCTCCCCCAAAGTGCATTGAATCTCCGGAATGTCAACATCACTGGGAGTGAAGGCCTTATGCTCAAAGGCATAAACTTCGGTTTGTCTGGGCAGATCAATAACCCCGGCTGCATTCAACTTGTTCAACGCCTTCCGACAACCCATCTCTTTCAATTGACCGTTGGGAGAGAGCCAGTTCAACCATGTACACACCCGCCGGGACAGATCAAGCCGCGAAATCGACGGCTCTTCATGAACCGTTTCTTGAATCCGATCCAGCATAGAGCGGGAAAAATGTTGACCACAAACAAACATGCCCCCAACATAGCATTTAATACCCCCTGTGTCAAGTGTGTAGCAAGACCAGCCTTCAAGGGGAGGGTTGGGGAGGGGATGGGGTTTTCCACCGATTTAATCACATAAACACCCCATCCCCCTCCTAACCTCCCCCTTGAAGGGTAGTGTACAATATTTTGTGTAAATTTAATTCAAGGTAGTAAAAAAGGCGCTTTTCCTTTAAAAGTGGGTTTTGTCCAGAAACCAAAAAAGAAAGGAGAAAGCGCCATGAAGTTGGAAATGACAGTATCTGAAATTAGTGAAATTATCAAGACGATTCAAGAAGGTCCAGAAAGAATATTTGAGATGATCCGATTCGATGTACGTGAAAGCGTTGGTAAATATCTTTCAGAGATGATGGGAGTAGAACTGAGTCATTTTCTCAAGAGGGAATATTACGAACACGGTCATGGGGCAGTAAATCATCGGAACGGTCATTATTGTCGTAATTTTACACTCAAAGGGGTTGGCAGTGTAG
>CAIMMA010000573.1 GCA_903842475.1 uncultured bacterium | reverse complement strand
TACTAAGGGCCTGTCAAAAAATAACATGACCATCTTGCATCTCATCTTCGGGCCATCTTTGGTTGCGGCTCAATTGCAACATCCTCGACGTAGCGCCACTACGCCTGCGGTTTTGCGCTGGTCGCCACAACCAAATCTGACCCAAACCTGAGCGCAATATCGGCCATCTTGTTTTTTTGACAGCCCCTAACAACCTCCTCTCCGGATGTGCCTTGCCCATGCTTCCCGCAAAAATCTCCACCCCCTTTGCCAAGAAATAATAACCATGCCCTTCTCCGCGCTTGGCCTTTCCGAGCCACTTCTTCGCGCTCTCGATGCCTTGGGGTATACGACCCCGACTCCGGTGCAGCTTCAGGCGATCCCCGCCGCGCTCTCCGGCAGGGATGTCCTGGCCGCGGCCCAGACAGGGACGGGAAAAACGGCGGCATTTGCCTTGCCGCTGCTGAAGCGACTGACCAACGGTTCCCGGGCAAAGCCCAACCATATCCGCGCCCTGGTGCTGGTGCCGACCCGCGAACTTGCTATCCAGGTGGCCGAAACCATAGCCGCCTGCGGCACCTATCTGCCGCTGCGAACGAAGGTTGTGTACGGTGGGGTGAAGATCAATCCGCAGATGATGCAGCTGCGCAGCGGGGTCGATATCCTGGTGGCCACCCCCGGGCGTTTGCTTGATCTTGTTGCACACCATGCCGTCAAGTTTTTACAGGTGGAAATACTGGTCCTCGATGAAGCGGACCGGATGCTCGACCTGGGGTTTATCGACGATATCGGTACCATCCTTGGCCTCTTGCCGAAAAGACGCCAGAGCTTGCTCTTTTCCGCGACCTTTCCGGAGGCCATCCGCGCCCTCGCTGAAAAGCTGCTGCATAAACCGGTGCAGCTGGAAGTCGACCCGCCCAATTCTCCCTCTAAACACGTCAAACAATGGATCTATGAGGTGGATCAGGGAAAAAAACCGGAGTTGCTCTGTCAGCTCCTGCGCAAGAATGATTGGCAGCAGGTGCTGGTCTTCACCCGCACCCGAATCGATGCCGACCGGTTGGCACGGAAATTAACAGACCATGGAATCTCGGCCCTGGCGATGCACGGCGATAAAAGCCAGAGCCTCCGTGCCCGCGCCCTGGCCGATTTCAAGGCCAACACCATTCGTGTCCTGGTCGCCACGGATATCGGGTCGCGGGGCCTCGATATCAATGCGCTTTCCCACGTTATCAATGTCGATCTGCCGAAAGTCGCGGCAGACTATATTCATCGCATTGGCCGTACTGGTCGGGCTGGTCTTGAGGGGGCGGCCATTTCTCTGGTCAGCGCCGATGAGGTCAACCTTCTTTCGGCCATCGAAACGCTTCTTGGTCAATTGCTGATCCGGGACGTGGCAACGGGTTTCATTCCACGGCACAGCGTGCCGTTAACCCGCCTGATGCCGGCGCGTCCGAAGAAACCCAAGAAGCCGAAGCAGGTGCAGGCGCCGGCTCGGTCCGAAAATTTGCAGCCTGCAGGTGATGGCAGCGGACACCGCAAACCCCGGAAAGACGAAGGGCAGGGCGGTGGCCGAAGACAGCAGCGAAATTCAAAAAAATAGTTTATGTGCTCTAGAGAGGGAGCGCTTGGCCAGAGCGGATAGGTTTTGCCTTGATAAGCAATGGTCAGAAGTTGTTTGATACATTGATTATCCATGCGCTCTGAACCCTCCATGCAAGGTTTGTTGTTTTGGAAAAATTCCATAAAAAATTAACAGTGAGAAATATATGAACGAGTCCGAAATCACCTATGCAACCCTGAATCCCGAGCAAATTTTCATTGAACTCGTAAAACGGTTTTCGAAAATGAAAAAAAGAGAGGGGAGCACCATCAGTGAAATTTTTGGCGATGGTTGGGACGCACTGGATAAAGTTTCCAGAAGTATTGCTGAAAAGAAGTTCAGGAAAAAAATACATGACCATGAAATTCATGGAATACGTTGCGACGAGAGCGATGAAGGCCTGTATTCTTTGGAGCGATACAGCGCTGACGAGATCTTTTATGAGATCATTAAAAGATTTCCGTTGTTGCCTCAGGGCTCGGAAGTGTGTTTGCGCGAACTCTTTGGGGAAGAATGGTTTTTACTCGGCAGGAAAAACAGAGAAGCGGCTGAAGAACGATTTGTTGACGGCATCAGGGATTTAGATATCAAAGGCATAAAATACGTATTGAATAAAACGAATTATGAACTTTTTCGAAATGAAGACAATGAAATATTATACACCAGGATTGCCAACGACAACTACTGTTGAAATGGTCGTCTGAAGCCTGGCCTTTGCTTGCCCTCCTGCTGAATTTTTGATGTTGCCACCAACTGGTACCTGTCGGAAAGATATGGTCTCAGGCGTTGCCGGGTACAAGGAACGTCCGCAAACCCTTGCGCCATCATCGGATTGAAACATGAAGTCTGCACTACCAAAGCTGTTGACCCGTAAATACCTGGTAGGTTTGGTGGCTGCCGTGGTGCTGTATGCGCTTGTCGGCTTCGTGGCGGCGCCGCTGGTCCTTCGTTGGTATCTGCCCCGATACCTCCAGCAGAACCTGCCTTGCCAGGCCGGGATCGACAGGATGTATGTCAACCCGTTTTTGCTCACCCTTGAAGTCGACGGATTTTTTCTGAATCAGGCAGATGGGGTGCCGCTGG
>CAIMMA010000572.1 GCA_903842475.1 uncultured bacterium | reverse complement strand
TTTCGATGTCCGGGGCAACGTAGGAACCGACCCGCGGCAGCTGTCGGGCAGCGGCCGGCTCGTCGCTGTACTGGGTGGCCCCCTTGAGCCGGTCCTGGCGATCCAGGGCATAGACCACCTCGACCAAGCTGGGAACCAGGGCGATGACCCGCTGGGGATGGTCCGGTACCTCGACGGTCCGGCCGATCTGGTCCACCAGGGTCCGGGCGGGGCAGACCAGGGGCGCAAGCAGCAGGACCAGGGCGATCAGGGAGCTCAGGGACAGACGCAGCCTTGGGGTGACAACCATTTCTTGACCTATCGGGTGGAATTTCAGGGAGAGATCTCCCAGATTGTTGGTGCATTGCGGCTCAACGCAGGCCAAATCGCACCGGCACCAGCACCTTCATGGCCACCGGCAGGCCACCGCGTCGTCCCGGTTCGAACAGCCAGCTCCTGACCGCCTCCAGGGCGGTTTCATCGAGCACCCGATGGCCGCTGGACCCATGGACAACCAGGCCGCCGACCCTACCCTCGGTGCTGACCTGGACCTCCAGGACCACGGTGCCCTCCAGCTGGCGGCGGCGGGCCGGCTCCGGGTAGGGTGGCGGCGGATTGTCGCGGTAGCGCGGCCTGGCCTGCACCACCACGGCCTCCGGGCCGGCCTGGCCTGGTTCGGCCCGGCCGGCGCTGCTTGCACCTGCGGCCTTGCCGGCCTCCTCGGGAGGGGACTGGATTGATGAGCCTGCCTGGCTGGCGGTAGCCCGCGGCGGTGCGGCTGGAGCTTTTGGCGGCTGGGCCGGAAGCTCGGTTTCGGCAATCACCACCGCCTCGGGTCGGGCCGCCTCTTTTGGGGCAACCGGTTGGCGATGCCGCGGTTGCCGGGCCACCGGCTGAGGCCGGGCCGGGGCAGCCTGGTCAACGACCGGGGCCGGCGGGGCAGCGGCCGGCAGTTCGCCGGCGGCGTAGAGTGTCACCCCGACCACCTCGGGCAGCGGCGGCTGTGGGGTGGGGTGGAGCAGGGTCAGCAACAGGGCCAGGCAGCAGCCATGCACCACCGTGGCCCCGGTCAGGGGCAACAGCCAGGCCGGGCTCCGGCCCGGGACTCGACGGTCCGGCGCCGGTCGCGGACAAGCCGACACCGACAGGGCCTCACTGATCAACATACCCTATCCCTCCCCTTGCTCCCCCCGGCGGCAGTTGCCGGCGGTTGTTTTAATGAACCATGGTCAATCGTTACCAGTTGTAGGCCAGCGAAACGAACAGGCTGCGACCCGCACCCGGGTAAGGCTGCTGGGTGTAGTTGTAAGTGGTCTGGTCGGTGAAGCCCATCAGATAGGTGTCGTACTCCTGGTCCATCAGGTTGGTGCCCAGGAAGGTGAGCTTCCAATGGGCGGCCAAGGCCTGTTCCAGCTTCAGGTCCACGGTCCAGTAGGAGTCCAGGCCAATGGCCGCGGTGGGGTCGGTCTTGCTGGCATAGTAGCCGGGCCGGCTGCTGGTATAACGGGCGGTCAGGGTCGAGGTCAGGCCGAAATCGCTGTAATGGGTCACCTGGCCCTTGAGCAGGGTGTCCGGGCTGTAGCGGGCCGGCCGGGTGACGCCCGCGGCCAGTTCCTCCTCGGCATCGACAAGGGTCAGGGCCAGTTCGGCCAGCAATGAATAATAGGGGCCGATCTTGACACTCGCCTCCCAGCCCGTGGCCCGGTAGTCGTCGAGGTTGGCCGGAGTCCAGTAGTTTCCATAGCCGAAGGCGTCGGGCAGGGAAGGATCCTCGGACCAATTGATCTTATCGGTGATATCCCACTGGAACCAGGAGAGCGAGGTGAACAACTTACCGGCCAGCAGCCCCTGCTCCACGGTCAGGTCGGTGTGCCAGCCTGTTTCCGGTATGAGGTCGGGGTTGCCCTTAGTAAAACCGTCGTCGGGCCAGAACAGGTCGTTCATGGTCGGGGCCTTGAAATGCTGGCCACGGTTGAACTTGAGCGCGGTGTCGGCCAGCGGGGTGACCACCAGGCCGTAGCGAAACACATCCTCGTGGCCATAGAGGCTATGGGTCTCGTAACGATAGCCGCCCACCAGCTTCACCGGTTCCATCGGGCGGAAGCTGGCCTCGGCAAAGCTGCCGTTGGTGAAGACCCGGTGGTCCTGATCCAGGGGAGCGCCGGTCGGGGCGCCGCTGCTGTCGAGGAATTGCTGCTGGTTTTCATAGTCGTAATTGCGGTACTCGTCGCCCAGCAACAGTCCCATGCGGGGGTTGGGGTGGAGGTGGAGATTACCTTCGATGCCGCTGTTGGTGTTGGTGACCTCGGTCTCCGCGCCGCTGCCGTCGTAGCTGAAGCGGCTGAGATTGGTGCTGTCCAGCACCGCGTAGTCGCCCTTCATCCGCCAGTCGAGCCAGTCTGCGGCCTGGCCTTTGAAGGTCAGGACCGAATGACTGTTTTCGTCTTCGCCCCGGTCGAGCAGGGTGGCTGAATCGCCGTTATACAAGGTGATCCCGTTAATGGCGTACGGCTGGGTTCCGGCGGGCGACTGCACCCCGGGCAGGCCATAGTGGCGATCGACATACCCCAGATCCAGGCTGCCCTGGAACCGCTCGCCCTTATCGAGCAACAGATTGAGGCTGACATCGTCATGGGTCAGATCGCTGTTGTCGCGGAAGCCATCGGTTTCCTTGCGGTTGGCGGTGAGATAGTAGCCGAAATCGCCCAGCACAAATCCGCCGTTTTCCGCCGCCAGATGGTAGGCATGGTCGGTGCCGTAACCGGCCTCGGCCTTGGCCACGTAACCGTCGCGTTTGGCCTTTTTGCCGATGATGTTGACCGTGCCGCCCATAGCTCCGGAGCCGTAGAGCAGGGAGCCGGGGCCTTTGACCACCTCGACCCGCTCGATGCTGTTGAGCGGGATCAGGCTGACGTCGGCCGAGCCGAGCGAGGGCGAGTTGAGCACCACCCCGTCGCGCACCACCTGGGTGCCGTCGGCGCTCATGCCGCGGATATGGATTTCCTCGGCGGCGCCGCCGTAGTTACCCCGGGTCCGCCAGTCGACGCCCGGCTCGTTTGCCAGCACCGCCCCCAGCGACGCGGCCGGGGCCTCGGCGATATCAAGCGCGTCCTTGAGCACCACGCTGTTGACGATCTCTCGGCGGGTTTCCTCGGTTTTGGTAGCGGTGACCACCACTTCGTCCATGACCGCCATCGCTGTCTCGGGTTCGGCCGCACCGGCCAGGTGGGGCATCAGGGCCGCCATTGACAACGGCGCCAGCAGCAACAATCTCTTCATCAACCTTCCTCCTCAAAATGATCGGAATTTTGAATCCGAGGCAAACAACCCCGGATCGATGGATTATCGATCTGGGATTCCCTGTTGCTCCGCAAGATCTGACTGGCGTCCCTTTGTCCACGGGAACGCGCACGACAAGTATCAGGCAGGTCTTCTGACTCCCGGATCATCCCGTCTCCGCGCCTTCCCGTCCCGAAATCGGACAGTGGCAACAAGCGGACTTGGTCCCCGGTTACAGCGGCGGGCCCGTCCCCGATTTGCACGGGGTTCCCTAAGCTCAATTCTGAGCGCCTGATACTTTTCCCCCGGACCCTTGGCGCACTCCATTAACGGCGCGATGCTGTGGCCCATGGGGGTACTGCAGGAAACCAACCTTCATGCGTTGGGTGCTTTCGCCAGCCCGGTCCGGCACCGACAAAAAAAAAATCCCGGATCGAAAAAATCGATCCGGGATAGCCCTATGTATCCACAGAAAAGCAGGTCGGGTACGCCGCCGTCCTCGCAGCTGTCTCCGCAATGTTCAGGCAGGTCTTCTGACTCCCGGATCATCCTACTGGTTGCGTCTTCCCGACCCGGAGGTCAGTGACATCAATGCAACGTTCGTCCCCGGTTACAGCGGCGGGCCCGTCTCCGATTTTCACGGAGTTCCCTTGAAAGTTCTGTTACGAACACCTGAACAGGGAGAAACAGACTCAATGGTACTGGTAAAGTCAATAAAAAAATGCCCCCCCACCCGAAGGCGCCAGCGCATGGATCTGCTCCAGAACACGCCCATGGTTGCCCGCGCCTGTTTGGCTGTGCTGGCTTGAAGCAGCTTGACATCGTGCCTTGCCCTGCTATCCTGAAGGTATGCTGTTGCGTGAAAAACTTTGGGATACGCCTGGTTGAATCGATTTTTTCGGGAGGTGGGTGTGAAGCAGAATGAGACGGACAAGAGCATCTCCCGCCGCAGCATCCTGTTCTCCGGAAGCATGGCCGGCCTGACCTTGCTGCTTGGCCTGTTGCTCAGTCTTCAGTTCGCTATTCTGGACACGGAGCGTCGCCAGAGCCTGGCCCGCAGCCAGGTCACCCAGGATCTCGCCACCCTTCGCGCCCGCTTGGAAGGGGTCGTCAACACAGTTTTCAGTGCGACCTCGGGACTCTCCGAGGTCATTGCCCATCAGGGCGGCATCGCGCCGGACCTGTTCGAGGCCCTGGCTCGGCAGGCCATCAAGGGGCATCCCCACATCCGCAATATTGTAGCCGCCCCCGACAACCTGGTCACCCTGCTCTACCCCCTGGAAGGCAACCGGCCGGTTCTCGGCCTCGATTATTCGACGACCCCTGAACAGTATGCGACGGTGCAAAGGGCGGAGGAGACGGGCAAACCGGTCTTATCCGGCCCCCACAATCTGGTGCAGGGGGGACGGGGGATCATCGCCCGGGTGCCGGTATTTACCCGGGTCGGCGCTTTGCCGGGGGCGGCGTCCCGCTACTGGGGGGTGGTGTCGGTGGTCACCGATATTGATGGACTGCTGGATGCCGGCGGGATTCGATCCGCTGAAAACCTGGAGGTCGGATTGCGTAAGGTCGATGATCAAGGCAATGCCGGTACGATAATTTGGGGGGATGAACCCGTTTTTTCCCGGCAGCCGGTACGCATGAACCTTGCCATCCCCGGTGGCGTATGGCAACTGGCGGCGCTGCCCAAGGAAGGCTGGTTAAACCATTCGGCGACGGCTTCACCCTTTTTTTATATTGGCCTGGTCAACAGCCTGCTGGCCGCAGCTTGCATCGGGTGGCTGGTGGCGCGACCCTATCGGGCACGGTTGCGCAATCAGGAATTGCGCCGGCAGATCGCCGACCGGATCCGGGCGGAGGAAGAGCTCCGTCTTTCCGAGCAGAAATACGCCGCCATTTTTCACCTGATGCCGGACATGGTCGGTTTAACCCGTATGACGGATGGCACCTTTCTGGAAATCAATGATGGCTTCACCCGGATAACAGGCTGGACACTGCCCGAACTCCTCGGCCGCACCTCGGTTGAGGTGGGGTTGTGGACCGCGGAAGACCGTGCTGGGGCGATGGCGATTGTCCGGGAGAAAGGCTGGCTGGAAAAGTATGCGTTTCTGCTGGGCACCAGGTCCGGGGAAAAACGTAACGCCCAGATGTTCCTGGTGCCGATCAAGGTCAGAGGCGAGGACTGCCTTTTTTTCATTGCCCGTGACATAACCGATCTTAAACAGGCCCAGCGCGTCCTTGAAAATGAACGGACCCGGCTGCGCAACCTGCTCCAAACCATACCGGCCCTGGTCTGGATGAAGAATCCTGAGGGGGTGTACCTGTTCTGCAATGCCCGGTTCGAACGGTTTTTTGGCGCAGAAGAGTCTGAAATTATAGGAAAAACAGATTACGATTTTATTGATGGGGAGTTGGCTGATTTTTTCCGCGTGCACGACCGCAAGGCCATCACCGCCGGACAGCCGAGCCTCAACGAGGAGTGGCTCACCTACGCCGATGACGGCCACCGGGAGCTGGTGGAAACCATCAAGACCCCAGTATATGATGCGGACGGCCAGCTCATGGGGGTGTTGGGGGTGGCCTGGGACATCACCGAGAAAAAACGGAATGAAGAGGAGTTGCGCCAGCAGCGTACCCGCTTTGTCAATTTGGTCGATTCGGTGGATGGCATCGTCTGGGAAGTCGATGCCCAAACCCGCACTATTACCTATGTCAGCAAACAGGCCGAGCGCTTATTGGGATATCCGGTGGCCGCCTGGTACGCGGACGGGTTCTGGCTGGCCCGGCTCCATCCTGAAGACCGTGCGAGGGTGGAGGCCTATAGTGCCGACTGTATCGCCGGGGGGACTGATTACGATCTTGAATACCGATTCCTGGCTCAGGACGGCGGCCTCTTCTGGATGCACGACTTTGTGACCGTGGTCATAGAGAACGGAGCGGCGCGCTGGCTGCGGGGGATCATGGTCGACATCACCGATAAAAAAGAGGAAGAGCTCCAAAAACAGCAACTTGAAGGGCAACTCCGGCAGGCGCAGAAAATGGAAGCCGTCGGGCGGCTGGCCGGCGGCGTGGCCCACGACTTCAACAACAAGCTCTCGGTTATCCTCGGGTACGCCGATCTGATGCATAATACGGTTGTGCCACCGGATAAGGCGCGCAGTTACCTCAACCAGATCATCAAGGCGGCCACCCAGTCGCGGGATATCACCCGGCAATTGCTGGCGTTTTCCCGGCAGGAGATGATTGCCCCCCAGGTGGTTAATCTCAACGCTCTGGTCCGGGGTGTGCAAAAAGGGCTGGGGCGGTTTATCCGCGAGGATATCCGTTTTGAGCTCCGGCTGGCCGAGAACCTGTGGCCGCTTCTTATGGATCCTACCCAGGCGGACCAAGTGATCATGAATCTGATCGTCAATGCCCGTGATGCCATGGCCGACGGCGGTCTATTGGTGGTCGAGACCAGGAATGTGCACGTTGATGCCGCTTTTGCCCAGGTGCATCCCGAACTCACGGAGGGCGATTATGTCCAACTGGCGGTGAGTGACAACGGGTGCGGCATGAGCCCGGAAACCCAGCTCCATATTTTCGAACCCTTTTACACCACCAAGGAAACCGGCAAAGGGACAGGGCTGGGCCTGGCCACGGTGTACGGCATTGTCAGTCAAAACCGGGGGCTGGTACTGGTCGAGAGCGCACCCGGCCGGGGAGCGACGTTCAGGGTGTTTTTTCTTCGCGGCGAGGCGGAACACCAGGAGGTGGCCGAGGTGCTTCCCGAGCCCATGGAAGCGCGGTGGCGTGCCATAGTCCTGCTGGTCGAGGATGAGGAAACAGTCCGCCAGATGACCGCTGACATGCTGGAACAAAGCGGGTATGCCACCCTGGTGGCGTCAACCCCGCAGGAAGCGCTGGACCTTTGTGCGGCGAAAGATCAACGGATCGACCTGCTGCTCACCGATGTAATCATGCCTGAGATGAACGGCAGGGAGTTGAGCCGGCGGATCGGGTTGCTGCGGCCCGGGATCAAGGTGTTGTTCATGTCGGGATATGCGGCCGATATCATGAATGCACCCGCGGCACCCGATATCCGGGTGCCTTTCATTCAAAAACCGTTCAATCTGCGGACCCTGCTGGCAAAAATTGAAGAACAACTCCATGAAGGCGGGGCAGACGGGGTCTGAAGCCATCTGACGGGGTACGAAAAACCCACACCCGCCAAAACAGCCGGTGGAGCCACGGCTCCACCGGCTGTTGGTGTTTACTGCGAAAGGGGTCTCAGGGAACCTGGAGAACCACGTATTGACTGCGCTCGCCGGAACGGATGCGGAGCAGCACCTGCTTAGGATTGGTGGATTTCTTGAGGGCCTGCTGCAGTTCCTTGAGGTTCTGGACCCTGGTCCGGTTGACCTCCTCCACCAGTTGCCCGGCCTGCAAGCCGACCTGGGCAGCCGGGCTGTCGGGTTCGACGTCGGCGATCAACACCCCCTGGTTCTTGCTGTATCCGAACTGCTCGGCCACTTCATCGGTTAAATCCTGCAGGGAAAGCCCCAACTCACTCAAAGTGGTCCCGGTCATCTTTTTGGCGATGGCGGCCAGGTCGGCGGGCTGTTCGCCCACACTCACCACCAGGTCTTTTTCCTTACCGTCGCGCAGAATCCGCAGGGTCAGGTCGGTGTGGGGCGGGGTCATCGCTATTTTGTTGCGCAGATCGGCCACGTCGTTGACCAGGGCGCCGTTGATCGCGGTGACGATATCGCCCTGGAGCAGACCGCTTTTTTTGGCGGGCGAGCCCTCGGTCACCTCGGAAATAAGTGCGCCGCTGGTATCTTTCAGGCCAAAGGATTTAGCCAGGTCCTCGTTGATGTCCTGGATGAGGATACCGAGCCAGCCCCGGGTGACCTTGCCGCTTTTACGCAGCTGCTGCTCGATGGACTTGGCCATATTGATGGGGATGGCGAAACCGATGCCCATGTACCCGCCGCTGCGCGAGAAGATAGCAGTGTTCATACCCACGGCTTCACCGCGGATGTTGAGCAGCGGTCCACCCGAATTGCCGGGATTGATGGCCGCATCGGTCTGGATAAAATTTTCGTAATCGGTGATGCCCATCCGGTTGCGACCCTTGGCGCTGACCACCCCGACGGTGACGGTCTGGCTCAGCTCAAAGGGGCTGCCGATGGCGATGACCCACTCGCCCACTTCCAGGCTGTCGGAGTTGCCCAGGGCGAGGATGGGCAGATTCGTGCCGTCGATTTTAAGGATGGCCACATCCGATTGGGGATCCGCGCCCACCACCTTGGCGGGGAATTCACGCTTGTCCGCCAGGCGCACGGTGATTTTATCGGCATCCTCCACCACATGGTTGTTGGTAAGGATGTAGCCGTCGGCGGCGATAATGAAGCCGGAGCCTGCGGCCTTCTGCTTGAAAGCCCGTTTATCCTGCTTGGGGTTGGTTCGGGGCTGCCGAAACTGCGGGCCGAAAAACCGTTCGAAAAAGGGGTCGTTGAACAGTTCAGAAGGGAATTGGCCGGAATTTTTCCCGGTGGTGGCCTTTTCCACCCCCACATGGACCACCGCCGGACCCGCTTTTTTGACCACCGAGGAAAAGGCCTTGGCGGAACGATCGAGCAGCGCCAGATCTTCTTCGCTCTGGGCGTAGGCAGGATGGTGGCCGCCGGTCAGCAGGGTCAGGCAGAGCAGGCAGGCGGCAAGGATGGTTGTCTGGGCGGGATTGGTTCGTCGGTACATGGTCGGCAGCTCCATTGGTTCATGGAAGAGGGATGGTCATCCGCGGGGGATGACGTTCTGGCAAAACAGAAGAACAAACAGCAAAAACACTGGGTGAGATAATTATACAGCCGGGTCCGTTCGTCAAGGGCACTCGTCCGCGAAACCACGGAGGCGCCGGCCTGGAGCATTCCGGGGAACGGTGGTAATCCATTATGGCGGCGGTCGTCATGATTGCTTACCGTCTTGGTCAACAGGAGACGGGTCGAGCCGTGCAGTGTGCCGTTTTCGGGGGGCTGCTCAAAAAACGCCGCGACATTCGGACCAGGTCGTGCTCGCTCCCTAAGTCTGACCAGCCCTGAAAGGAGGTGCAACCATGCGGGAAATCGATGCAGACAGCCGGGCCACGGTGGAATTCACCCTGACCTGGAACAGTGAGAACGCCAGCCATCGGGAACAGTTGTGGGCCGATCCGGTCAGTTTCTGGCGGGATGTCCTGGTTTCGGACCTGATCAAGGAGCTGAAGGGCAAAGGTCCCGGGGCGAGGGCTTCGGCGCCAATCCCGGCGGCCCATTTTCCGGCACCTTGGGAGGCGCGCAAGCGGGTGGTGGTCCGGCCGGTCCAGTTCCAGGGTACGGACAGTCAGGGCCGTCCCCTGATCCCCCGACCGGGGCGGTTTTATCCCCAGGGCCTGCTCCAGGGGGTCGGCGGTGTCTACCCGGCGTCCACCAGTCCCTGTCGCTTTCTGGGACAGGAAGGGGACCGACTGGTTTTTGATTGCAACCATCCTCTTGCCGGTCGGGATCTCCACTTGGCGGCCGAAATCGTCGCCCTGTATCCCAGCCGGACGGAACGGGGCGGACGGTGCGAGGACTGGCTCGAACGGATCAGCAGCGACGGGCCGGGGATGCAGGCACGATTTCCCGGCGAGGGTGGCGCTTTGTCGGCAGAAGATACATTTCAGCGGATCGATGAGCGACCGGACAGTCTCTTTTACCGGCAGCCGCGCCTGGTCCAACACCTGGATCAAGCAGCCCGCGAGGAGATCGGCCGCCGCTATGCCGAGTTGATCCGGCCCGGAAGTCGGGTACTTGATCTCATGGGCAGCTGGACCTCCCATCTTCCGGACACCCTGGAGTTGGGCAGCTTGACCGTATTGGGCATGAACCCGGAGGAACTGCGGCAAAATCCTCGGGCCACGGATACGCTGGTTTCCGATCTCAACCTCGATCCGCGCCTGCCCTTTGCCGATGCCAGCTTTGACGCAGTCATCTGTACGGCTTCGGTGGAGTACCTGACCCAGCCCTTGGCGGTAATGGCTGAAATCAGGCGAACACTCCGCCCCGGCGGCCTGCTGGCCTTTGCCTTTTCCAACCGTTGGTTTCCGCCCAAGGCCATTCGGCTCTGGACCGAACTTCATGAGTTTGAACGCTTGGGGCTGGTGGCGGAACTGTTCCACACGGTCGGCGGATTTGGCGGCATCACCACTGCTTCGCGGCGCGGCCTGCCCCGGCCGCAGGACGATCCCCACCAGGAGCTCTGGTACAGCGATCCGGTCTACATGGTCTGGGGCGTCAAGGCGTAAAAGTCGAAAAAACGAGCAGGGAGGGAGGTGCTATGTATATCCTGGAGCGGCGGCAGCGGGTCACCGCATCAATGGAACAGGCTTGGGATTTTTTGCAGAATCCGGTCAATCTTGACCTGATCACCCCGCCCGATCTCCGGTTCCGCATCGTCACCGAGGTTCCGAAGGTGATGTATAACGGGTTGATCGTCGAGTACAAGATTACCATCCCCCTGCTGGGCACCCACACCTGGGTGACCGAGATCAAGCATATCCGCGAGGGGTATTCCTTTGTCGATGAACAACGGCTGGGGCCGTACCGCTTCTGGTATCATTACCATGAGATCCGGCCGGACGGGGATGGGGTGCTGCTGCTCGACCGGGTTTGCTATCAGCCGCCCCTGGGTCTGTTGGGGCGGCTGATCCATTTTTTGTACATCAAAAAGACCCTGGAGCGGATCTTTGCCTATCGGCGCGGCCGGCTGGAATACTATCTGTCGGTGCCCGCGATTGATCGTTAATTATTGAGCTTGCGTTTGCGGGCGGCCAGCCGGGAGCGGAAGAACCAGGCAATACCGATGACCGCCAGAATGACGATGACGATATCGATCTGGTGCGAATACTTCTGCACCACGGTCCAGTGTTCGCGCAACCGCATGCCCAGGTAGAGGAGAAAACCGTTCCACAGCGTGGCGCCGATTACGGTGACCAGCATGAACGGGACCAGGGGCATCTTGCCCATGCCGGCGGCAATCGAGATAAAATGGCGCACCACCGGAATGAACCTGGCCGCAAAGACGGTGAGCAGTCCCTGCCGCTGGTTGAAATAGCGTTCGGTCCATTCGAGGTCGTGGCGGTTGAGCAGCAGGTATTTGCCGACCTTGAGCACCAACGGTTTGCCACCGTAATAGCCCATCCAGTAGGAAAGCAGCGATCCGGCCAGTGATCCGAGGCTGGTGGACAGCACGGCAAGCCAGAGATTCCATTTGCCGTCGGTGACCAGAAAACCGACAAACGGCATGACGGCTTCGCTCGGCACCGGCGCGATCATGCTCTCCAGGGCCATAAGGATGAAAGCGCCCGCATAGGCGGTGGTTGCAAGAATCCAAACGGCGATTTTACTGATGAGTTCGGTAATCATAGCGGCTCAGCGGAGAAAATAGACGAGGGCAATCGTCCCGAAGACGATGCGGTACCAGGCAAAGACCCGGAAATCATGGTGGGCGACGTAGCGGAGCAGCGCTTTGATCGCCAGCAGGGCGCTGAAAAAGGCGGTGACAAAGCCGACGGTAAAAAAACCGAGATCCGTTGCCGCCAGATGCTGCCAGGATTTATAGACATCGTAGCCCGTGGCCATGAACATGGTGGGGATAGCAAGGAAAAAGGAAAATTCGGTCGCCGCCTTCCGCGAAAGGCCGGAAAGCATGCCGCCGATGATGGTGGCCCCTGAACGGGAGGTGCCGGGGATCAGGGAAAACACCTGGGCCAGGCCGAGCTTGAGGGCGTCGCGCCAATCCATTTCGTCGACCTCGGTGATCCGGGGCTGGCGCTGGCGCCGTTCGACCAGCAGGATGATCAGGCCGCCGACGATCATGGCAATCGCCACCACCACCGAATTGAACAGGTGCGCCTTGATCAATTTGTGCAGCAGCAGACCGAAGATGGCCGAGGGCAGGACGCCAACGATCAGGTTCAATACAAAACGCCGGGCGCTCGCCTGGCTGGACAGATGGGTCACCACCCCGGTCAGGCGCGTTCGGTAAAACCAGCAGACCGCGAGGATCGCTCCGAGTTGAATGCAGATCTCAAAGGTCTTGGCCTGCTCGCCGGTGTAGGCCAGCAGGTCGCCGGCCATGATCAGATGGCCGGTGGAGGAGATCGGCAGAAATTCAGTGAGCCCTTCAACCAGACCGAGAATCACGCTTTGGATCAGCGCAGATACTTCCATGGAAACAATGCTCCAAATCGATAAGCAATAGGGGATTGGCGTGCAGGGAAACCGCAGGACGTCGTGGTTGCGACCCTGCGGCCTTCAAGGCGACGTCTTCGCCGGAGGCGGCTGCCGACCGACAAGGTGGGATGCTCTTCCTCTGAAAAAGCCGCCGGTCGTCGGTCGAATGCTGATACCTGAAATACCGCTGAGTGTCAAGGATCTCGCGTTTTTTGAGACGGTTGGCTGGTTCACTCCTGGTTGTCCATGGTCTGTTCGAAATAAGGCTGGTATTCCCGGAAGTACATATCGGCCATGGTCAGAAAGGCGGTGACCGCCAGCGGTCCGTAAAAAATACCCATGAGACCGAAGATACCCATGCCGCCGATGATTGAGAGCAGCACCAGCAGGGGCGGCAGCTTCGCCTGCACCCCGACGAACCGGGGTTTAAACAGATAGTCGACCGAAAAGGAGAGGATAATGTAAAAGATCAGGGTGATCAGGGCCTGCCAGCCGAATCCTTTGAGGTAGAGAATCAGCGCCGTCGGCAGGAGGACCAGGCCAACCCCGACCACCGGCATGAAGGCGACCACCGCCATGATCGCTCCCCAGAGGACCGGGGATGTCAACCCCATGACCGCGAAGAACGCTCCGCCGCAAACGCCCTGGATCAGGCCGCTGAGGCTGTTGCCGATGAGAATGGCTTCGGAAATGGTGGAAAACCGGTGGATAATAAATCGATTCTGGGGCTCGGGCAGCGGGGAGAGCTTAATGAGAAATTCGATCAGCCGATCGAATTCGATCAGGAGGAAAAAAACGCCGGAGATCAGGATGCAGAACTGGAACAGGAAGAGCATGATGTCGGCGGCCCAGGCAGAAATCTGGTTGTAAAGAAAAAGGCCGATGGTGGTGGAGAGGTTGGTGATCAGGGCGGGGAGTTTATTGAGTTCCAAGTGGATGCCGAACTCGGCCAGGAAAGTGGTGGCCCGGCTGATCAGAGCGTTGTTCTGCAGGAATTGCTGCAGCATCACGACCAGGTCGTTTTGCTTGCCGAGTTGAATCACCGCTGGGATCTCGGCGGATATGGCCCCGATGCATAAAACCATGGGCAGGAAGACGCAAATTGTGATCAGCACACAGGTCAGGGTGCCGGCAATCCAGGGCTGGGTTCGGGCGCCGATCCGTTTATAGGCGGGATGAAAAACGCTGGCCAGGAGAAAAGCCAGAAACAGCTGGTTCCGGAAGGGCCAGAGTACCAACCCAAGCATCAGGAACGCGGCGAGAAAAATCAGGGCAAAGGTTCTGCGCTGAATGGGAGGCGGTGTTGCCGGCATGCATTCTCCTGGGGGTGGGCTTGTCCGGGGTCAGAATGGCGGCCCCGATGGATGACAGTCTCTATTCTAAAGGGCTGCGGTTGTTTGTGCCAGCGTAATGTCGAGGGCGCTTCGCTTCCTGGTTGTAAATCGGCGGCACGGATGCAAGATATTAAAAATATGGTCTGGTTATCGAGGGTTTTGACCGCTTTCCCGCTAGGCGCTCCTTGAAAAGGCTTGCAAGCCGCGGCGCAATGGTGTAGATAATTTTCCTTCCTTCAGAGTACGCCATTTCAGTCGGGGCGTAGCGCAGCCTGGTTAGCGCGCCTGCCTTGGGAGCAGGAGGTCGAGTGTTCGAATCACTCCGCCCCGACCATTAATATCAAAGGGTTAGCTTTTCAAAGCTAACCCCTTTTTTATTGAATAAGTGCAAGCAAAGCAAGCCGCACCGGCGGCTAAGGCTATAGACTGATATTTTGCGAAAGCTCTGATTTGATAGAACTTTCCGGGATCCCTCACGCGTTTTCTCTTTCCCTTCCTGATACCAAATGATCTCATTACCCGGCGCTGTTGGCCGGGTTTTCGACAATCTCATATCCCATGGCCCGATAGCCACGCTGGCGTTTGTCCCACATCCGGGCGAGCTGCGGTTGATCACGTTCGACGTAATCGAGAATTCGAACATTCTGCTTCCCGTCATGCTCCCGATTCAGGCGCCCG
>CAIMMA010000571.1 GCA_903842475.1 uncultured bacterium | reverse complement strand
TTTTTTGCCGAGAATCCTATTCTAAATCAAAATGTCAGCCTTTCAGTGCCTCGCGTAGTTTCTCCCCCAGATCTTTCATTGAGAATGGTTTTTGGATGAAGTGCACGCCTTCGTCAAGCACACCGTGGTGGGCGATTACGTTGGCTGTGTAGCCCGACATGAACAACCGTCGGATGTCCGGATAGATGGACAGCAGGTTTTTGGCCAGGTCGCGACCGTTCATCTCGGGCATAACCACATCGGTCAAAAGCAGATCGATGAGACCGGGGTATTCCTGAGCCAGCCGGATGGCCTCGCCCGGGGTTCCGGCTGCCAGCACGGTGTACCCCAGCCTTTCGAGCATTTCTGTGGTCATATCCAGGATTTCCGGTTCGTCTTCCACCAGCAAGACAGTCTCGCGGCCTCGCTCGCCTGGCTTATCCGATTCCTGCTTCAGCAATGGGGCCGTTTTGTCCAGGTGGCGCGGCAGGTAGACCTTGAACGTTGTTCCCTGCCCAGGCTCGCTGTAGACATTGATGAAACCATTGTTTTGCTTGACCACGCCGTAGATCGTGGCCAGGCCAAGCCCAGTACCTTTGCCCATTTCCTTGGTGGTGAAGAAGGGCTCGAAGAGATGAGATTGAGTCTCTTCGTCCATGCCGCAGCCATTATCGCTCACAGCCAGCAGGACGTAGTCGCCTTGGACAAAACCCCTGTGATGGGAGCAATACTCCTCGTCGAAGGACGCTGTGCCGGACTCGATGGTGACCTTGCCCGTATCAACGATGGCGTCCCGGGCATTGACGCAGAGATTTGTCAGAATCTGGTCGATCTGGGTAGGATCTATTTTGACCGGCCAGACTTCCTTGCCCGGCCGCCAAGCCAGATCGATGTCCTCGCCGATGAGCCGCCGCAGTAGCTTGAGTATGCTCTCGATGGTGTTGTTGAGGTCGATCACCTTGGGGGACACGGTCTGTTTGCGAGCAAAGGCCAGGAGTTGCCGGGTCAGATTGGCGGAGCGCTGGGCAGCCCCCTGGATCTTCTCCAGGTTGGCATGCAGGGGATTGGCTGGCTCGACCCGTCCCATGGCCAGTTCCGTGTACCCGAGAATAACCCCCAGCATGTTGTTGAAGTCGTGGGCCACCCCACCGGCCAGGCGACCTATGGACTCCATTTTCTGAGCCTGCTCAAGCTGGGTTTGGAGTTTCTCTCGCTCCGCCTCCTGTTTTTTTTGCTCGGTGATGTCTCTGAACTCTACAACTCTTACACTTTTCCCTTTGTACGGAATATTTCGAGCTTCCAGGCGAACAGGGAATTCATCACCGTTTTTCCGCAAGCCTATTGTTTCGTAGGGTTTTTCATATCCCTCCCGAATATTTTTCAATACCATGCCACGTGTCTTTTCAGAAATGAGCAACAAACCATCCATGCCGATCAGTTCTTCGTGGGAAAAACCCGATATTTCGGAAAGGCCTTGATTGCATTCCAGAATCACGCCTTGGTCGTGAATGGCAATGCCGCCAAAGGAGGCGTTGTGCAAGGATTTATAACGTTCCTCGCTCTCCCGCAGCGCTTCCTCCGCCTGCTTTCGCTCGGTGATTTCCAGGGCGGTAAAGGTGACCCCTTTTGACTGGTTTTGCAGGTCCACCGGGGTCGAACTGAGCAGGACATTGATGATGGTGCCGTCATGTTTCTGCCAGCGGGTTTCCACCGTTCCTGTGCCATGGTG
>CAIMMA010000570.1 GCA_903842475.1 uncultured bacterium | reverse complement strand
GAAGCTTGATTTCATAACCAACCAGGCAGGTGCACATATCAATCTTTTTATTGCTTATAAAAGGTAATTAGGACTTCCCCCAATTTGAACCCAAACTTCGAGAAGACAGCCCGATTCATCATGATTTTGTCGTCAAGCTGCCACATCCAATCGTCAAAGTTCACATTATAAATCTTGTCACCAACAGGCAGGGCAAGCACATATTTCCAATTCAAGGCATTGCCTGCTGCGGCTCCGCCAGCTTCCCCGACGACATCAGCTGCGGTACCAATGTACTGATCATTTTGTTTTTTGATTGTCCACACGCGGCGTTCTTTCTTGCCGTCAGCGTAGGTAAAATTTTCATCAAGTGTGCCGGTGTCGCCTTGCCAACTGCACTGCATGTCGACCGTCATGCGACGAATAACCTTTCCCGAGCGATCTTGGACGATGCCGTAGGCAACAATACGCCCGTTGAAGTATTCCTGCATGTCGAAATGAGGTTTCTGGTCTGCATAGTCAGAGAGTCGCACCGAAGTGCAACTCGTCGTTAACAGTGCAATGAGAGCATAAAAGAACAACCAAAATGATTGATAACGAAGTGGCATGATAATCCCCCGTAGTATTTCCAAGGTTTTCAACCGTCATTGATCAGTCGATTGCGCATTTCCTGGTCAATGGGGTCTTTGCCCAACCATATGCCAAAATACGCTGCGGCAAAATCTGCCCCTTCGATGGTGATGAGTGGCCGGCCATTGTAGCTCAGTTCTGTTCCTTGGCCCGGAACGTAGGTCAGGGCATATCGATCACCGGGCTTGACATCACGATACACCGCATTGAGTTGGTCGATGCGGCTTTGCAAGCGAGCAAGAACGTCGGGGCTGTTATTGCGTTCCAGGATTGCTTCTGCCCCTTTGCCAAAATCCGGTCCGGGTATGGAGACGAGGTAGCTTATTTCAAGGCGCTTGGGGATGTCGGCCAGGGCATCGTTGGGAGAACTGTTTTCAGGCAGGTACAGAGCCGCCACATAGACCTTGAAGATGTTTAACCAGCGTAGAAGCGATGCGCCTCGAATGGGGATCTGCTTGTTATCAATGCTGACGCTCTCTTGGAAGTGAATATCCTCGACGGTCAGCGCCGCGGCGTTGATTGGTTGCAAAATTAAGAAGGCAAGCAGAAGTGTTCTGCTCATGAGGCGCAAAAAAATAGGTAAGGCTGGCATGGGTGCTCCTCCTCTGAAAAACGTAAAATTGCAATGTACCAAACCAACGTATAGACCGCATGGCTGATAAGGTGTCCTTTGAAAGCGGAACGCAGCGTTGATATTTCAAATACTGTGTTCACTCTGCAGGTCTGTCAACGTGACGACCCGAATCCTTTTGATAACGTTCGGTAAATCAGGCAACTCTAGCCTTGGTAAAAGATTGCTGTCACGGCTGACTTGTTAAGCAATCATTACTATGCTTGTTAAAAAGACAGATCCTATGGAACCCTTGCTCCAGCGATAGAGGCAATGCGATAATCCTTGAGGGCGCGCACCATGAAAGAAAAGGATCGGCTCGAAGCACAGCGACTTGGAACAGAGGATTGGCGGTTGTGGGGACCGTATTTGAGCGAACGGGCCTGGGGCACCGTCCGCGAGGACTACAGCCCTGATGGTGCGGCATGGGAATATTTCGATCACGACCAGGCCTGCGCCCGCACCTACCGTTGGAGCGAAGACGGCATTGGTGGCATCTGCGATAAGGAACAGCGCTTGTGCCTGGCTTTGGCCCTCTGGAATGAGCACGACCCCATCCTGAAAGAGCGCCTATTCGGGCTGTCCAACAAACAGGGCAATCACGGAGAAGAGGTCAAGGAATGTTTTTTCTACCTGGACGCCACTCCAAGTCACAGTCTCCTGCGCACTCTCTATAAATATCCGCAGGCAGCCTTTCCTTATGGTTCTCTCGTCGAGGAAAACAGCCGGAGATTACGCACGGATCCACCGTTCGGCCTTCTTGAAACCGGTGTCTTCGACCAAAATCGATACTGGGACGTGGACATCACCTACGCCAAAGAAACCGCCGAAACCATCTTCGTCCGGATCCGGATCAGCAATCGGGGGCCTGATACGCAAACCCTGCACGTTCTGCCGACGTTGTGGTTCCGGAACACCTGGTCATGGAACGACGGCCAGCAAGTCGAAAAACCGGCCATTCGCCTCGCCCAGCCTGGCAAGAATGCCCATTGGGCGGTGGAAGCGCTGCATCCCACGCTTGGTAAGAATTTTCTCTACGGCCGGCAACTGGCCAAACCCCTGTTCACAGAGAACGAAAGCAACCTGGAGCGGCTCTTTGGCGCAGCCAATGCCTCGCCGTATGTCAAAGACGGCTTCCATCGGCGATTGATTAATGGAGATCACGATGCGGTTAACCCTGCACACACGGGAACCAAGTTTGCTGCCTGGCATGCAATCACCTGCGCATCCGGCGCCGAGGCCATTATAGAGTTGGTGTTGACGGACCGGGCCGTGGACGATCCTTTTTCCGGCCTGGCAGAAACAATGACCAGGCGCCTGGAGGAGGCCGACGCTTTCTATGCCGACCTCGTTCCAGGCGCCACCCATGAAGATGCCCTCATCTTCCGGCAAGCCATGGCCGGCATGATCTGGTGCAAACAATTTTTTCATTTTGATGTGAGTCAGTGGCTCGAAGGAGATCAGATCCTCCCTCCCGAATCTCGAAAGCATGGTCGAAACAAGGACTGGCGACACTTGCGCGCTCATGACATTCTTTCCATGCCCGACGGCTGGGAATATCCCTGGTTTGCAGCTTGGGATCTCGCCTACCACTGCATGGTGTTCGCTCACCTTGATGTCGATTTCGCCAAAGAGCAGATCGAACTGCTTCTCAGTCATCGCTATCTCCACCCTGATGGCCAGATTCCGGCTTATGAATGGCTTTTTGACGATGTCAATCCACCGGTGCATGCGGTCGCCGCGCTGAAGGTGTTTCGAAACGACCGCAAACAGAAAGGCCGGGGTGACCTGCACTTCCTTCTCCGCGTCTTCAACAAATTGACCCTGAATTATACCTGGTGGGTCAACCAGAAGGATAGCGAGGGGTTGAATGTCTTTGAAGGCGGCTTCATGGGGTTGGACAATATCTCCGTCTACAACCGCTCCCACCCTCTCCCGTCTGGATACAGTCTGAAGCAGGCTGACACCACCGGCTGGATGGCCATGTTTGCCCTCAACATGACCTCAATGGCGCTTGAATTGGCGCAGGAACAAGAAGAATACGAGGATATGGCCATCCAGTACTATGAGCATTTCCTGGCCATCGCCAATTCTCTTGCCGGCCATACCGCCAATACCATTTCCCTCTGGGACCCTGCTGACGGTTTCTTCAAAGATCTGATCACCACACCCGACGGCGGCCGCCACCGGATCAATGTCTATTCCTATGTCGGTCTCATCCCCCTGCTGGCAACCGAAATTGTGACGGCAGATATCCTCGACAGGGTACCCCGTTTCAAAGCGCTTCTCGAAGAACATAGAGGCGGCATGTTTGACGGACACACCATCTGTGCCTGCCCGACCCATACCAACGAACACGGCGAGCGGCTGCTTGCCATGATCGACCACACCATGATTCCTTCCATCCTCAGACGACTCCTCAATTCGGAGGAATTTCTTTCGGCCCACGGCATTCGCAGCGTGAGCCGGATGCATAGGCATAAACGTCATCTGGGATCATTGCCCGGCGTCGGCACGGCCCTCATCGAGTATGAGCCTGGAGAGTCCCAATCGGATCTTTTTGGCGGCAATTCGAATTGGCGGGGGCCGGTATGGATGCCGATCAATTATTCCATTCTCCAGGCCTTGACCAAGTTTCATCGCTTCCTCGGGCCCAATTTTACCGTGAACTTCCCTGGCCAGAGCGATGGGGCATTGAATCTTCAGGAGGTGGTGAATCGTATCGCTGAAAATCTTATCGATATTTTTCGTCGAAACAGCGAAGGGCGTATCCCAGGACTTCCCGAGGACAGTCCTTTTCAACATGATTCCGTATGGAGCGATCTGCGGTTGTTTCATGAATACTTTCATGGGGAAACCGGACTCGGGTTGGGCGCTTCCCACCAGTCCG
>CAIMMA010000569.1 GCA_903842475.1 uncultured bacterium | reverse complement strand
TCGCCCAGGAATTGGTTCAGGTCGCGGGCCGAGGCCAGGTCGCGGCCAAAGGGCTTTTCCACCACCAGCCGGTCGTGCTGACAGTCCCGGCAGACGCCGAGGCGCTGCAGCATGGCCGCAGCCGGCTTCATCATCGACGGCGGTACGGCCAGATAATAGATCCGGTTGGCGCGTACGCCCCAAGCCGCCTCGATGGCGTTGAGGCGACTGCTGAGAGCCAGGCCGGAGACGGGATTGCTGACGTCCTCGGACAGGTACGAAAGGCAGGCGGCAAAATCGTCCCAGAGCTTTTCATCCTCTATCCCGCGTCGGGAGAACTGTTCAACCCCTTGCCGTAGTCGCTGCTTGAAGGTCTGGTCGTCCAGGTGGCGGCGGGCCACGCCGACCATGGCAAACCGTTCCGGCAACTGCCGGTCCAGGAGCAGGTTGTAAAAGGCGGGGATGAGCTTGCGCCGGGTCAGGTCGCCGGCTGCGCCGAAAATAACCAGAATGGTCGGGTCAAGCTTGGCAGGTTGGGGCATGCTTATTCCCCTTTGTCGATGGGCTTTTCGATATGGCCGCCGAATTGATAGCGCAGGGCCGAGAGCAGCTGGTCGGCAAAATCGCCCTGGCCGCGGGAGCTGAATCGCTGGTACAGGGCGGCGCTGAGCACCGGGGCCGGCACCCCTGCTTCGATGGCGGCGGCAATGGTCCAGCGGCCTTCGCCGCTGTCGGAAACCCGGCCGGAGAGGCCCTCCAGGGTGGGATTCTGGGTCAGGGCCCGGGCGCTGAGATCGAGCAGCCACGAGGGAATGACCGATCCCCGCCGCCACAGCTCGGCGATGTCGGCCAGGTCGAAATCGTAACGGAAGTGCTCGGGATGCTGGAGCGGGGTGGTTTCCGCGTCTGTGACCTGTTCGCGGCTGCCCGCATTGGCATGGCGGAGGATGTTGAACCCTTCGGCGTAGGCGGCCATCAGTCCGTACTCGATGCCGTTGTGGATCATCTTGACGAAATGGCCGGCTCCGCTCGGACCGCAGTGGAGGTAGCCCTGCTCCGCCGTCGATCCCTTCGGCCGACCGGGGGTGGGCGGGACCGCGCCGCTGCCCGGCGCCAAGGCGCTGAACACCGGGTCGAGCCGGGCCACCGCATCGGGCTCGCCGCCGATCATCAGGCAATAGCCCCGTTCCATTCCCCAGACCCCGCCGCTGGTGCCCACATCCAGGTAGGCGATGCCTTGAGTCTGCAAGGCCGCCTGGCGGCGGATATCGTCGTGGTACCTGGAATTGCCACCGTCGACGAGGATATCGCCCGGCCCCAGCAACGGGGTCAGCTCCGCAATCACCCCGTCAACTGCGGCCGCCGGGAGCATCAGCCAGACCACCCGCGGTGCTTCCAGCTGGGCAATGAATTCGGGAAACGTCCGGGTGCCGATGGCGCCCTCGGCGACCAGGGCCGCCACCGCCTGTTCCTGTCGGCCGTAGACCACGCACTGATGCCCATGGCGCAACAGTCGTCTGACCATATCGCCCCCCCATCCGACCGATGCCGATCATGCCGATTTGCATGGATATGCCTCCTTGGGGGTTACCCCTGGGTTTGTGTTCTGTTCCCGCCGCCCACCTGGGCGGCTATATTGGCGTGGATTGTGCCCATGAGTGTGCCGAACAGGGCGCCGAGCACCAGCAGGAGGAGCTTCGGTCGATTCATGGTGCTTTCCTGGTAACAGTTCGGGCAAAAGGAATCAGCAGGAGCGCCCCCAGGCCCAGTTCCTCCTGGTCTCGCCATTGCTTCAACCCGATCTGCATCCGATCATGTCCGGCATCGGGTTGTGCCCGGTAGGTCCCGAACAGCCGATCCCAGCAGGACAGGTTGAAACCGAAGTTGCTGTCGGTTTCTTTGGGGAGGATGGAATGGTGCACCCGATGCATATCCGGGGTGACCAGGAGGAGACGCAACCGCTGGTCGAGGGGCAACGGGATTCTCAGGTTGGCATGGCTGAACATGGAGGTGGCGTTGAGCAGGATTTCAAACAGCAGCACGGAAAGCGGCGAAGCGCCCAACAGCACAACGGCGGCGAGCTTGATCGCCAGCGAGAGCAGAATTTCCAGGGGATGGAACCGGGTGCCGCTGGAAACATCGAGATCCAGATCGGTATGATGCATCCGGTGGATGCGCCACAGGACCGGGGTGCGATGAAACAGGCGATGCTGGGTGTAGATGAGGAGATCGAGCACCAGCAGGCTGACCAGGGTTTCCAGCCAGACCGGCAGCGCCAGCAGCGGCAGCAGGCCCCAACCGTGGGCCTGTGCCTGCACCGCCAGGGCAACGGGGGCCAGGGGGAAGAGCAGGCGAGCTAGCAGGGTGTTGGCGGCGATGATGGCCAGGTTCACCGCCCAGCGATGGGGTTTGGAAACCGTCAGCGGGCGTCGGGGCCAGAGCTGTTCACTCACCGCCAGCACCAGGAACATCGAGAGAAAGGCGGCGAGCCGCAGGGTGTCGGGCGAAAAAGGCAGGGGCGGCATCATCGTCGCCGCCGCTGCAGCCAGAGGCTCAGGAGTTTTTTCACGCCCCGGGTCAGGCGGGTGCGGTTGTGGGCATCCTGCGGCCATAATTCAGGGGGAGGCCTCATGGTCTTCACGCGGGGTAGAGGGTTGACAATTGGGCTCCTGGCGGTTTGGGGCCGCATCGGGCTTGCGGGGACGCGCTCAGGAATCCTCGAGCACCGTATGGATCACTTCGGCTAACCCGGCAATCGAGTAGGGCTTGTGGATAAAGGCGCGAATGCCCAAGGCATCGGCTTGCTGTTCGTTGACAAATTCACTGAACCCCGTGCAGAGAATGATCGGCAATCCCGGTCGGATGGCCAGGAGTTCCCGGGCCAGATCCTTCCCGGTGAGTCCCGGCATGGTCATGTCGGTGATCACCAGGGCAAAATCGTCGGGCTGATGGCGAAAAGTCTCCAGCGCCTCGATGCTGCTGGTTTTGGCTTCGACTTGGTAGCCCAGCGATGTCAAGATGTCGGTGCCCAGTTGTACCAGCAGTTCTTCGTCATCGACCAGCAGAATTCTGCCGTGGCCGGTCACAATGATTCTGTCAGCGCTCTCGGTCTGTATCGATTCGCTGGCGGTCGGCAAGTAGACGCTGAAACGCGTTCCCGCCCCCGGTTCGCTCGTCACCGTAATGGTACCGCCATGGCTGGTGACGATGCCTTGGACCACGGCCAGTCCCAATCCGGTCCCCTTGCCCACCTCCTTGGTGGTATAGTACGGCTCAAAAATCCGTTCCAGCACCGTCGGCTCCATCCCCGGCCCGGTATCGCTGACCGTGAGGCAGAGGTGGGGACCGGGCCGCATCTCCGGGAATCGGCCGACCAGCTGCGCATCCGTCGTCACCGAGGCGACGGTCACCTCCAGCTTTCCGTTGTCGGCGCCGATGGCATGGGCCGCATTGGTGCAGAGGTTCATCAGGACCTGGTGAATCTGGGTCGCATCGGCCAGGACCACATCCGCCTCCGGGTTCAGCAGAAATTCCTGGGTGATCGTGATGGTCGACGGCAGGGTCGCCTGGAGGAGTTTGAGGGTTTCCCTGACAAGGGGCACGAGATGCACCGGTTTGCGCTCCCGTTTGGCTTTACGGCTGAAGGTCAGGATCTGCTGCACCAGATCCGCCGCCCGGTGGCAGGAGGTGAGCAATTGCTCCAGGCGCCGATGCTCTTTGGTGTCCGGGGCCATGCTGTGTTGCAGCAGTTCGGCGTTGCCCATGATCGCGGCGAGAATGTTGTTGAAATCATGGGCGATGCCGCCGGCGAGCGTGCCGATGGCCTCCATCTTCTGGGCCTGGCGCAGTTCCTCTTCCAGCCGCAGTTCATGGGTGACATCTTTGTGGGTGGACACATAGTTGATTATCGTGCCGTGTTTATCCCGGACCGGGGAGGAGGTCACCTCTGCTTCATAGGTGGTGCCGTCTTTTTTGGTGCAGGTCATCATCCCGGACCAGACGTTCCCCTCTTTCAGGGTCTGGCGAATCTCCCGGTAAAAATGGCGGTCGTGCCTGGTGTTTTCCAGGATTCGGGTGTGCAATCCGATGATTTCATGGCGACCGTAGCCGCACATCCGTTCAAAGGCCGGATTGGCGTAGAGCACGATGAATTGGGTGTCGGTGATAAAGACGGCCTCATCGGTCTGCTCGATCGCGGTGACCAGCCGCAGATGCTCGGTCTCCGCCCGTTTGCGCTCGCTGATATCCAGTACCGCCGCCAGACTTTGCCGGGTTCCGGGCAGCATGGTTACCGTGGCCACTACATCCAGCACCGCTCCGCTGGCCCCATGAAATTGGCATTCGTAGGTCTGGGGTGCAGCGCCCGGCGCGGTGCGGCGGAGCTGGTGGTACTGGACCATCCGCTGCAGATCTTCAGGGTTGGCGACCAGTTCGGTCCATTTCAGATGGCCCTCGACCTCTGCTCTTAGACGACCGGTGAGGGTTTCGAACTCCTTGTTGGCCATGGAAATGGTCATGTCGTCTTCGATAAAGATCAGCGCCGTGCCCGAGTTGTCAAAAATTGTCCGATATTTAGCCTCGGATGCTCGCAAGGCGTTCTCGGCTCGTCCCCGTTCCTGATAGAGTTCGGCATTTTCCAGCGAGATGGCCGCCTGGGCAGCGAGTACTTCCAGCACCGCGATGCGGTTCGATGAAAAGGCGCCTTTGACCAGGTTGTTTTCCAGATAGAGCAAGCCGAAGAGCCGCGCCTGGCGCATTATCGGCAGACAGAGCAGGGAGACCGGTTTGGTCCTGGTGACATAGTCGTCCGTGGAAAACCGGTTTTCCTCCGAGGCATCGTCGAGGATGACGCTTTCGTGACTGCGTCTGACATAGTTGAGCAGGGAGACCGGCAGGCAGGTTTGGTCGGCCGGCGGGGCCGTCTCCGGTTGCCGGACCCTGATGGCGGCCCCGTCGGTCCAGGCCTCGGCTTCGATGGTCAGCTTGGCGTCGTGCTCGCAAATCAGAAATCCTCTTTGGGCACCGGCATGTTCAAGCACGGTCTGCATCAGGATTTCCACCAGGTTGGCGGTGACGATCTCGCCGGAGATGGCCTGCGAGGCCTTGACCACGGCGATGGCATCGAGGGCGCCGAGATAGCTGCCCTGTGCATCCACGGCTGCGGTCCGGTGGGCCGCCGCATGGAGCCAGGGGTAGCATCGATCCATCTGCTCGGTTTTGGCGTTGGCGCCCCACCGTTGATAACCGGCCCTGGCCTTATGGAGATAGGTTTCGGCGATGGTTTTGAAATCGTGGTGCAGATAAAAGCGGCCGGCCGCTTCCAGGGCCAGGGCTTCATCCTGGAGAAATCCCTGGGCGCCCGCCTCGCGTATGGCCTGGTCATAGAGCCGACCGGCCTCGAATTCTTTGCCTGCTATCCTGGCACGTTCCGCCTCGACCAGATGGAACTGGTGGCTGAAGTTCTCCGGACAGTGTTCCATCCAGCGGTGCATCTTGGCCTGGTTGTCTTCCAGATTGGCGAGGATCTCGGCGTGGACCGATGCCGAAGTCTGGTCAATCGTAGCGGCGAGCACGAGGGATTCATAGAAAGTAAGCTCGGTCACCGAGATGGAGCTGGAAAAGTAGCCGAGTAAACCCTGGGCCGCGGTGATCGCCTTCCGGGCTTCGGTGAGACGCCCGAGGAGATAGAGCAGCTGCACCTTCAGCACCTGGTAGCGGCCCATGGCTCCCGAGCTCCGGTGCTCCTGGCAGGAAGCCAGATATTCCTGCTCACCGCTGATTGCCTGCCTGTCCTCCGGCCCGGTCAGGTCCAGCAGGCCACCGCCGTCACGCTGTGCAAGCGCGGCCAGTGCCAGCTCAAGGCCGAGGAGGGTGTCGGTGGCCCACTGATTTTTGGTTTTTTGGGTGAACGCCAGCCGTTCGGGGATCTCGGCGCGGATCGTTGCCAGCCGTACCCCGCGATAAAACGGTTGGAAAAGTTTGTAAGCCATGGTGTAGCCGGTCCATTGCATCTCGCCCGAAGCCAGGCCGGCGGCAATGCCCTGCTCGTTGAACCCGTCGGAATACTTGAGTGGGCGCACCCAATGGCTCAGGTAATGGCCCAGCATGAAACAGGCCTGGCATTTCTGGGCCGGGGCGTTGAAGCGTTCGCTGATTTCCAGGGCCAGCTGGCCAAAGGCGTAGGCCTCGGCAAACCGGTTCAGCGCCGAGTTGAGGAACATGCCAAACGAGGTGTAGCCGACGGTCGACTTGGGGGTCGGGCCGTATTGCAGCGAGAGATTGACGTTGTGCAGGCTGATCAGGGCAAACAGGGTGTTGTCGGTGTAGCGGGCAGGCACCACCATGTTGGAGAGCAACTCCAGGGCGATTCGGCTGCCCGGATCGGTCATTTCCGGTGCCTGGGCCAGGCTGTCCAGGGTCCGTTCGCCGAGGATTTCCCGGTGCCGGGCGAGCTGTTCGTCGAGCTCGTCTTGCAGCCGGGTCAGCGAGATCTGCACCTTGAGCAGTTGCAGGGCCTGTTTGCCGGTTTCGATGGCCTCGCCGTACCGGCCGGTCAGCGTGTACTGGATGATGAGAATGTTATGGAGCTCCGCCCGTTCCAGGTCGGATTCGGATCGCTCAAGGAGGCGTTCGATCAGCGCTTGCGAATCGGCGTAGTTGCTGTTGACATACTGGGCCACGGCCAGTTCCTTGTGCAGGTCGTACATCAGCCGGTAGTGATCGGCCCACCCCGCTGCATCGACCATCTGGCTGCCGAGGGTGAAGTAGGTCAGGGCCAGTCCATAGGCCGAAGAAATTCTGGCTTTTCGACCTGCCCGCAGGTTGAGTTCCGCGACCCGGTAGCGCTCGTCCGATTCGGTCACCCCCTCTCTGCCGAGGTTGAACTGATTGACCAGATCGAACATGCGTTCTTCGATCTGGTCCGGCGGTATGCTGGCCAGCATCAATCGGCCGATTTCCAGATGCATCGACTGGCGGCGATCCATGGGGATCAGGGAATAGGCGGACTGCTGCACCCGGTCGTGCAGAAAGGTGCAGGTGTGATCAGCCAGGCCCATGACCACCAACCCTACCTGCAGGGCCTCCCCGAGGATTTCCTGCACCGTCTCCTCGGCAAGATCGCTGACCGCGGCCAGGGTGGTCATGCTGAAGGTGTTGCCGATGCAGCTGGCGGTCTGCAGCAACCGCTGGGTCTTCGGGCTCAATTTTTTTAAATTGCCGACCATCAGGTCAACGACGTTGTCGGCATACCCTTTGGTGCGGATGAGGTCGATGTCCCAGCGCCAGCCCCTGGCCTGGTTGTCGACCCCCACCAGATGTTCGTTGTGGAGGGTTTTGAGGAACTGGATGGTGAAAAAGGCATTGCCCCCGGTTTTTTCGTAGACCAGCCGGGCCAGGCTATCGACCTGCGTCAGCTCGGAACGAAAGGTATCCGCCAGCAGGTGACGGAGATGGGCAAACGAAAGCGGTTGGAGCTGGAGGGTCCGGACACCGCACCCGGCCCGGCGGATGGCGTCGAGTCGCAGCATCAGAGGGTGGTCCGGGTTGACCTCATTGTCGCGATAGGCACCGATCAGGAGCAGGTACCGGGTCTGCTGCTCGGTGAGGATATATTCGAGTAATCCCAGGCTGGCGGAGTCGACCCATTGCAGGTCATCGAGAAAGAGGACCAACGGGTGCTGTTCATCGGCAAAGACCCCCATGAATTTGCGAAACACGGTCCTGAACCGGTGTTGCGCCTCGTTCATCGGCAGTTCCCCCACCGGCGGTTGTTTGCCGATAATCAGCTCGACCTGCGGAATGATATCGACCAGCAACTGGCCGTTGATGCCCAGGGCATGCCACAATCGCACCCGCCACTGGGCCAGGACCTCTTCCCGCTCGGTCAGGATCTGGCGGATCAGTTCTTCGAAGGCCTCGATAATCGTGGCATAGGGGATGTTACGTTTGTACTGGTCAAATTTGCCCCAGATAAAATGACCATGCCGCCGGACCACGGGTTTGTATAATTCCCGAACCAGGGAGGTCTTGCCGATGCCGGAGTAGCCGGCGACCAGCAGCAGCTCGGGGGTGCCGCCTTCGGCCACCCGCTCGAAGCTCTGGAGCAGGGTGGTAATTTCTTGCTCGCGTCCATACAGGCGGTGCGGAATGTACAGGTGTTCGGCCGTGTCCGATGCTCCCAGCACAAAAGGGATCAGATGTCCGTAGGCCTGCCACAGAAAGAGACATTGCTCCAGGTCTCGCTGCAGGCCGATGGCGGTCTGGTAGCGATCTTCGGGCGCCTTGCTCAACAGTTTCATGACGATGTCCGACAACAGGGAAGGGAGGCTGTCGATCTGTTCGGCGGGCGTCTTCGCTACTCGGGCGAGATGACAATGCGCCCATTCCAGCGGGTCCTTGGCCTGAAAGGGCAGGCGGTCGGTCAGCATCTCGTAGAAGATGACGCCCAGCGAGTACAGATCGGCCCGGCAATCCACCTCCTGGTTCAGGCGCCGGATCTGCTCGGGCGAGAGGTAGGCCACGGGGGGGCCGGAGCCGGGCAGTGCGTCGTACTCGCCGTTTATGGGGGGGGCTTTGGCGGCCGAAAGGTGATCAATCAGCACGATGGGGCCGGCACCGATGGGGATGAGGATATTGCGCGGCAGCAGGTTGCCATGGGCGACGCCCTGTTGATGGCATTCGGCCAGGGCTGCGGTGATGCGCATGGCGAGCGTGAGGAACTCGCCGACCCGGGGGATCCGGTCAGGGGCGGGCGGTACAGAGGCGCTTGGGTTTTTTTCTGAGTTCACTACAAAAGCGTCTCCTCTGCTCGCACAGGTCGGATGGTTTCAGGTCAGGGAATCTAACAAAACGTTCCAGGGCAACAGCTGCGAGCAGCGCCCCCGCAGCCTGTTGTTTCATGGAACAGTATAGGCCATTTTTTGTCATTATCAAAGGGATTGCCAAAAAGAGTAAGATGCGGAATGCATCCGGTGTCCCCTGAACCGATTCGGTTGAACAAAAGCGGCGCTAACGGCCTGCCGCACCAGCGTCGCTGCAGAGGGCGGCGGTCTCGGTCCGACATTCCAGCGCCTCCCCGATTTTGAGGAGCATCTGCTGGGTGGTAAACGGTTTCTGGAGAAAACACACGCCGGTATCCAACACGCCGTGATGGGCGATGACATCGGCGGTATAACCGGACATGAACAGCGTTTTCAGCTTCGGGTGGCAGGCCAGCAGGTGGTCGGCCAGATCCCGACCGTTCATTTCCGGCATAATCACGTCGGTCATGAGCAGATGGATTTCGCCGTCGTGTTCCCTGGCCAAGCGTATCGCTTCGCTTGGCGAGTGGGCGCTCAGTACCAGGTGTCCCTGGCTTTCGAGCATTTTCATGAACATTTCCAGCAATCCCGGCTCGTCTTCCACCAGCAGGACGGTTGTATGCCCTTGGCCGGCAGGCTCCGGCACCCTCTCCATCGTGACCTGTTCGGCCTCCTGGCTGGTAAACCGGGGGAGGTACAGGGTGAAGGTCGTGCCTGCGTCAGGCGCACTCGCGACCTGAACGAAGCCGTTGTTTTGCTTGACCGCGCCGTATACCATGGACAGGCCGAGGCCGGTCCCCTTGCCGAGGCCTTTGGTGGTGAAGAACGGCTCGAAGATATGGGACAGCGTTTCCTGGTCCATGCCGCAGCCGTTGTCGCGCACCCGCAGCCACACATACTCTCCGGGAACAACGTCCGGATGGTCATCGCTGAAGGCGGCGTCCAGCGAGCAGTTGCCGGTATCAATGGTGATGACGCCGATATCGGTGATCGCGCCCCGGGCATTGAGGCACAGATTGGCGAGTATCTGGTCGACTTGGGTGGGATCCACGCAAACCGGCCACAAATCGGCCTTTGGCAGCCAATCGAGTTGCACATCTTCGCCGATGAGCCGGTGCAGCATATTCAGCATCCCCGCCACCGTCTCGTTGAGGTCAAGCACCTTGGGGACGACCGTCTGCTTGCGGGCAAAGGCCAGGAGCTGCTGGGTAATGTCGGCGGAGCGCTGGGCGGCCTTGCGGATTTCCTCAAGGTTTTTAAAAAGCGGTTGGGACGGATGCAGCTGGATTTGGGCCAGTTCGGTATACCCGAGGATCACCCCGAGCATATTGTTGAAATCGTGGGCGACGCCGCCGGCCAGCCGCCCGATCGACTCCATCTTCTGGGCCTGGAGGAGCTGCTCCTGGAGGATGATTTTTTCGTTTTCAGTGTGCTTCAGCTCGGTGATGTCTCTGATGACTTCTATGGCGCCGGTCCGGTTGTTGGCGCTGTCATAGAGCGGGGCGGCAACCCCCCAGAGGTACGCGCCGCGACCGTTGTTCAGGGTTTGAATAAAGGTTTCGGCATAGATTTTATCCCCCGATCGTTTGACGTGTTTATAGGAGTTTTCTCGCTCCTTTTCGGAAAGGTTGAGCAGATCGATCAGAATAGGCCGGCGCTGTCCATAGAAGGGTATGGCATAGGCGTAGTTGCCCTGGCCGAGCAAGGTCTCCCTGCCGACACCGGTCATTGCTTCGGCCGCCCTGTTCCAGGCGACTATCCGATGCTCGGTATCGATCACCAGGGTCGCATCCGGGAGAAAGTCGATGATGTCGATCAGGTATTGGCGTTCGGTGAACAGCGCCTTTTCTGCTTGTTTGCGCTCGGTGATGTCTGCCACCAGCGCCAGGATGTAATCCACGGTATGGTCCGGGCAGCGCACACACCCGACCGAGAGCTTGGTGTGGATCACGGCGCCGTCCCTCCGGATGAACCGCTTTTCCATGGAATACTCGTCGATTTCCCCGGAAAGGAGCCGATTGAACTGCGCCAGATCGGCCTCGAGGTCTTCTGGGTGGGTGAGTTCAACCCAGGTTCGAGCAAACAGTTCCTCGCGTGCATACCCCAGCATCTGGCATAACTTGTCGTTGACCTGCAGCCAGCCTTTTTGTGGAGAGGTAATCGCCATGCCGACAATCTGACGTTCGAAGAAAAGACGCATCCGTTCCTGGTCGATCCGCAAGGTTTGCTCGGCCTGCTTGCGTTGGGTGATGTCGCGGATGATACCCTCAACGCCCAGTTCCTGGCCGGTACGATCGCGGTAGTAGCTGGTGGTGGTGGAAACAGCCAGGGGGGTGCCATCCCTGCGTACCAGGACGACCTCATAATCGCGGACAACGCCATCCCGCCGCAGTATAGCCAGCATCTCCTGGCGTTTTTCCGGATGCAGCCAGAAGGAGCTGCTGGGGCGGCCGATGATTTCTTCAGGCGAATCGTAGCCCAGCAGCTTTGCTCCCGAGGCACTGATAAATATGAGGGTGGAGTGTACGTCCGTCCGGTAGAAGGTATCCTGAATGTTCTCAATAATGGACCGGTACCGGGACTCGCTCTCCCGCAGGTCTTCCTCGCGGAGTTCCAGTTCGTGTGTCCGCTTGTGCACAGCCTTGCTGAGCAGGCGATTCCATAATGTCAGGCCGAGGATAAGCAGGCAGAGTACGCCCGCGCTGCCCAGGAAGAATTTAACCTGGGGGGCGTTGGGATGCAGCAGGGGTGAGCCGAACCATTTTTTTTCAATCTGCTGGAGTTCCTCGTTCGAGATCCGGTCGAAGCCAGCCTGGATCTCCTGGAGTAACAGGGTGTTTCCCTTGGCGACCGCCCGGTGAAATTCGCCGACATTGAGCGGGGCGGATTGGCGGTACTGCTGGTGTATTCCGTATTTATAGAGGAAGTAAAGCGCGGGGGGGTTGGTCGATCACAAACACGTTGACCTTATGATCTTTCGCGGCCTGGATAATGGCCTCGTACTCTTGAAAGAAAACGAGATGTTCTATGCCATGGCGGCGCAGGAGTTCGACGGCGGCATCGCCTTCCTTCACCGCCACGACAAAACCTTT
>CAIMMA010000568.1 GCA_903842475.1 uncultured bacterium | reverse complement strand
CCCGGGAAAAATATCACCATCGCTGTTTGCACATTCCGTCTGCAATTCGCTCACGACCAACCATTTTTTCGACCAGGAGGCACTCATGGCAAAAGTCGGTGTGTATGTTTGTCATTGCGGTTCAAACATTGCCGGCGTAATCGACGTCGCAGCCGTCCGCGATTTTGCGGAAACGCAGCCCGATGTCGTTATTGCCCGCATGGATACGTTCATGTGCTCGGATTCGGGCCAGGAAATGGTCAAACAGGATGTTCGCGACGGCCTGGTCGACAGGGTGGTGGTCGCGGCCTGCACTCCCCGGACCCACGAGCCTATTTTTCGGGCGGCCATCGAAAAGGCCGGGTTGAATAAATATCTGTTTGAAATGGCCAACATCCGTGACCAGGGCAGTTGGGTACACGGCCATGACCCTGTAGGAGCCACGGAAAAAGCGAAAAAAATAGTGGCTTCGGCGATCGGCAAGGCACGCTACCTCGAACCGCTGGAAGACACGTTAGTGCCGGTGACCGATGCAGCTCTGGTGATTGGCGGTGGCATCGGTGGCATTAATGCGGCCTTGGCGCTGGCGAACATGGGCCACAAAACCTATCTGGTGGAAAAAAATCCTTCCATCGGCGGCATCATGGCCCAGTTGGACAAAACCTTTCCCTCCAACGACTGTTCGGCCTGCATTCTCACGCCGATGATGGTCGATGCCTATAATCATCCCAACATCGAAACGCTGGCCTATGCCGAGGTAGAGGATGTCTCCGGCTATATCGGCAATTTCAAGGCTAAAATCCGCCAAAAACAGACCTACGTAGACTGGAACAAATGTACCGGTTGCGGCGATTGCGCCAGCAAATGTCCGGCAAAGACCCCCGATGCGTTCAACCTCGGCATGTCGAACCGGCGAGCCGCCTACATCATGTTTCCCCAGGCCGTGCCCAAGAAGGCGGTGGTCGACATTGAGCATTGCATCAACTGCGTTGGTCGTGATATCGGCTCCCTCCCCAAGATCAATGAAAAAACCGGTCGCCCGATTCTTGCCCCCTGTGAACGGGCCTGCGCGGCCGAAGCCATCAACCGCACCATCGCCCACAATCCAGCTGGCGCGATTAAAGAGATCGAAATCGGCTCCATCATCGTGGCCACCGGCTACCAAGTCATGGACAAGGGGTGGTTCAAGGAGTTGGCCCCGGCCTCCCCCAATGTGGTGACCGCCCTGCAACTGGAGCGAATCATTTCCGCCACCGGTCCGACCGAAGGCAAACTGCTGCGGCCTTCGGATAACGAAAAACCCCACACCATCACCTTTGTCTCCTGCGTTGGTTCGCGTGATGAGCATTTCCACAACCACTGCTCGCGCGTCTGCTGCATGTACATGATCAAACAGGCCCGGTTGATAAAAGAAAAATATCCGGACATGGCCATCAATATGCACTTCATCGACGTCCGTGCCGGCGGCAAGGGCTACAACGAATACTACGTTGGCGCCCGTAATCTGGGGATCAACTTCTTCAGAGGCAAGGTGGGTGGCCTGGAAATTCTGCCCGGCGACAAACTTCGCGTACTGGCCTATGATGGGGAATCCTCAACCAACATCGAATACGAGTCGGATTTGGTGGTACTGGCGACCGCCATAGAACTGCCCCAGGACGCGACACTGTTGGGACAGAAACTCGGGCTGCAATTCTGCGGCGCCAATTTCTTCCGCGAACTGCATCCAAAACTCGGGCCGGTGGAGACCGCTACCGAGGGAATCTTCCTCGCGGGATGCTGCCAGGGACCCAAGGATATCCCCAACACTGTGGCCCACGCCAAAGCTGCTGCTTCTGCGGCCGCTGCTCCGCTCTCCCAGGGACAGATCAGGATCGAGGCGATTATTTCCGAAGTCCACTCCGAGAAGTGCAGCGGCTGCGGCATCTGCATCCCGCTCTGCCCGTATCACGCCATCACCATGCAGACCTATGCGGATCGGCCCAGGGCGCAGATTGAGATGTCGTCCTGCAAAGGCTGCGGTGTCTGTACCTCGACTTGCCCTTCAGGAGCGATTGTCCTCCATGGGTATGAAGAATCGCAGATCTTTGCGCAAATCGAGGCCTTGACGGCGTAAGGAGGATAACACAATGATAATAGACCAAAACAAGATCAACGAGGCCGTCTCCACCATCATCGGCTACGGCGGCGACCATATTCTCAACTGTGTCCAGTGCGGGGCCTGCTCGGCGGTCTGTCCCGGGGTAAGGGCCGGTTTTCCGCTGCTCTGCCGTAACCTGATCCGCTACCTGCTCAACGGTCAATTGGAGGAGATCATCGAAGACTCGTCCAGTTGGGGGTGTCAGGCCTGCAATAGATGCACTGAGATCTGTCCGCAGGGTGTACGGCCCCAGGAGGTCGTTTTTGCCTTCCGGCGCTATCAAGCCAACCAACTAGCCTTTTCCACCTCTTCGATCACCAGCCAGATGAATCTCTTTGAGACTGGTCATGCAGTCTATACCGATCCTAGAGAAGCGAGAAAAAAAGTAGGGCTTCCGGAAGAAACGCCGACCTCCGCCTTTGATGACGCGGCAAAAAAGGAAATCCAAACGCTGATCAACAACAGCCCCATGGGTGAGTTGGGACTTTTTTAGACAAAGGAGACAGGACTCATGGAAAAAATCGGCTTATATCTCGGATGCAACATACCGCTCAAAAACCCGGACATTGAACAGTCGTTCCGCAAAAT
>CAIMMA010000567.1 GCA_903842475.1 uncultured bacterium | reverse complement strand
TCGTGCCTTAACGTCTGCCCGATTTTCCGCCTGGTCGGCGGCCATGTCTTCGGCAAGGTCTATACCGGCGGCATCGGTACCATCCTCACCGCCTGGTACGATGAACTGAAGAGCTCCGAGGATATCCAGGGGTTATGCATCCAGTGCGGGGCCTGCAAGGATGTCTGTCCCGGCAAGATCGACATCCCCGGCCTGATCATGGAGCTCAGGCGACGGCTGGTCAAAGATCAGGGTGTGCCGTTGCTGCAGAAATCGATCTACGCCGTGGTTAATAACCGCCGGTTGTTCCACGGGATGCTCCGGGCCGCCTCGATTGCCGGCAAGCCGTTTGCCACCGGCAAATTCATCCGCCACCTGCCCATGTTCCTGGCCGAACTCACCGACGGCCGCAGTTTGCCGGCGATTGCCGCCAAACCGTTCCGGGATGTGTTCAAAACCATCGTCCAGCCTAAAAATCTCCAGGAAAAGGCGGTGTTCTACGGCGGCTGCCTGATTGATTTCGCCTACCCGGAGATGGGCGAGGCCCTGGTCAAAATCCTCAACAAGGCAGGCATCGAGGTGCTGTTCCCCGAAGGCCAGACCTGCTGCGGCGCCCCGGCTCGGTACAGCGGCGCCTACGAGGTGGCGGCGAAAAATGCCGAGGACAATATCGAAGCGCTGCTGGCTGAACAAGCGACCTATGTGATCTCGGCCTGCCCGACCTGCACCGTGGCGTTGAACCATGAATTCATTACCACCTTCGAAAGTCTGGGCCAGAAGAAGATCATGCCCCAGGCCCGGGAACTGGCGGCCAAAACTATTGATTTCTCAACCCTGGTCAAGCAATTGGTGGACCAGGGCCGACTGACCCTCAAAGAAGGGCAGCAGCTGGGTAAGATCACCTACCACGACTCCTGCCATCTCAAACGGACCCTGCACGCCGAGCAGCCGCCGCGGCAATTGCTCCAGCAGGCCGGGTACGAGCTGAGCGAGATGTTCGAGTGCGACATCTGCTGCGGCATGGGCGGCTCCTATTCGATCAAGCTGCCGGAGATCTCCGCGCCGATCCTGCAGCGCAAATTGAAAAACATCAAGGATACCGGCGCTCCCCTGGTGGCCATGGACTGTCCCGGCTGCGTCATGCAGATCAGGGGCGGAATGGACCAGGATGGCGCCCCCGTCCGGGTCCAGCATACCGCTGAGCTGATCGCAGCCCAGCTCAAGGATTGAGCCCCGGGCAAGGGCGATCGGCTTGATTTATTTTGCCTGAACCCTGAAACCATAATACACTCTATCAGAGACCTGACCTGCCCCTGCCTGGAATCCGTTGCGGTTCCGGGCGGGGCCTATCCATTTTACCATCAGCTAGCCCGCGGCAAGGCGGGAACATGAGGGCCTACGTCCATGTCGAACAATCTCTACGTCACCGTCGCCGAAGAACGCAGCGGCAAATCGGCCATTATCCTCGGGGTCATGCAGGTGATTCTCAAGGAGATCAGCCGGATCGCCTTTTTCCGCCCGATCATCAACGATCATGTATTCGGTCGGGTCGACCACGACCTCAATCTGGTGCTCAAATATTTCAAGCTCGACATCCCCTACGAGGACACCCATGCCTATACGCTCAGCCAGGCGCGCCAGCTGATCACTTCCGGGCAGGAAGAAATTCTCTACGAGAATATCCTCAAAAAATACAAGCAGCTGGAAGCCAAGTACGACTTTGTCCTCTGCGAGGGCACCGATTTCCGGGGCAAGGATCCCGGTTTTGAATTCGACCTCAACGCCAACATCGCCACCAACCTCGGCGCCCCGGTGCTGGTGGTGGCCTCGGGCCGCGATAAATCCACCGAGGAGATCTGCACCCACACGGCGATCACCATCGACACTCTGGAGGAAAAGGGGGTCGAGATCGCCGGCTGCATCATCAACCGCGCTCCGGAGACCTTCCTCCGCGACACCGCCACCAATGCCAAGTGCCGGGAGCAGTTTGGCCGCGCCTTCCCCCTCTATGTGATCCCGGAAAACAAAGCCCTGGGCAACCCGACCATTGACGACGTCAAGCGCTGGCTGGGGGCGGAGGTGCTGTACGGCAAACCGAGCATGCTCAACCTGGTGGACAACTATCTGGTGGCCGCCATGCAGATCAGCAACTTCCTCGAATACATCAAAGAAGGCAGCCTGATCATCACCCCGGGCGACCGTTCCGACATTATTATCTCCAGCCTGGCCAGCCGAATTTCGTCGGCCTACCCCAACATCTCCGGCATCCTCATCACCGGCGGCCTGGAACTCAGCCATAGCGTCCAGCGGCTCATCCAGGGTTGGACCGGGATTCCGGTACCCGTGTTGTTTGTCGAATCCCATACCTTTGACACCGTGCACAGCGTCAACGAGCTCTATGGCCGGATCGAGGCCACCGACTCCAAACGGATCGCCACCGCGCTCGGTTGGTTCTCCAAATACGTCAATGTCGCCGAGCTGACCAAGCGGGTGGTTTCCCAGCGCTCGACCAAAATCACCCCGCGGATGTTCGAATACTCGCTGATCGAGAAGGCCTCCCTGGATAAACAGCATATCGTCCTGCCGGAAGGCCAGGGCGAACGCATCCTGGCGGCCACCGACATCATCCTGCGCCGCGGCATCGCCAACATCACCCTGCTGGGCAGGGTCGACGAGATCCGGGCCAAGGCCTCCAAGCTCAACCTCAACATCGATGGCGCGACCATCATCGACCCTACCGGATCGGACTATTACGACGATTTCGTCCTGACCTACTTCGATATCCGCAAGCACAAGAACATTGTCATGGACGTAGCCCGCGACCGCATGTCCGACCCCACCTATTTCGGGACCATGATGGTACACAAGGATCTGGCCGACGGCATGGTTTCCGGCTCGGTCACCACCACCGCCCAGACCATCCGGCCGGCCTTTGAATTCATCAAGACCAAGCCCGGGGTGTCGGTGGTCAGCTCGATCTTCATCATGTGTTTTCAATCCAAGGTGCTGGCCTTCGGCGACTGCGCGGTGGTGCCCAACCCCGATGCCCGCCAGCTGGCCGAGATCGCGTTGAGCTCGGCCGAGACCGCCCAGATTTACGGCATCGAGCCCCGGGTGGCCTTGCTCAGCTATTCCACCGGCGTCTCCGGCTCGGGCGAGGATGTGGACAAGGTCCTCCAGGCCACCGACATCGCCAAACAGATGATGCGGGAACGCGGCCTCGACTTTCCCCTCGACGGTCCTCTGCAGTACGACGCTGCCTTTGATCCCGAGGTGGCGGCCTTCAAGTCGCCGAACTCCAGCGTGGCCGGTCACGCGACCGTGTTTATCTTCCCGGATCTCAACACCGGCAACAACACCTACAAGGCGGTGCAGCGGGCTGCCCACGCCGTGGCCATGGGGCCGGTCCTCCAGGGGTTGAACAAACCGGTCAATGACCTTTCCCGCGGCTGCACCGTCCATGATATCGTC
>CAIMMA010000566.1 GCA_903842475.1 uncultured bacterium | reverse complement strand
ATTTGCCGCCAGGAGAAGCACGGTCAGGAACAGGCTGCTCTTCAAACCGATCATTTTCGATGCGGCGGGATACGGTGCATCACTCTCGGGGATACGGGCCGCAGTCGATTGCCATCCAGTACTGCCGCCGATATGGTTCAGGATGCTGTCCAGTCCGTACAGGCCGGCGAATGCCGATGCGAACAACAGCAGGCCGGCAATAACGTGCCAGGCACCCTGGACAGCAGAATCGCCAAAATAGTAGGTTGAGAACACCAGAGTCAGTACCCGGACAAAATTGGCCAGCACGGCAATCGGAACTAATGCTGAAACCAATAGGAACTTTCGCCAAACGGGTGCAGGCGGGCAGGTCAGATGGATATAGAGCAGCCCCAGCGCTGTCAGGAAAATGAGTGAATGCAATCCCGAGCAGGCATCCGCAACCAGCATCCGGTACGGTCCAAGTGCAAGGATTACGCCGTTGCGGGCAACCGGGTAGCCAAGGTTATACAGCAGCGATTCGGCCATGAAGGAGATGAAGATTTTAAGGGGATTTGTCAGCGAGTCGACAACCCAGGGAGGATAAGGAACTGAGAACACCAGGAAAAACAACGGAAAGCGCAGCTTCTTCAAAGCGTGAGAGCCACCGATCACAGCCACAAAACCGGCCGTCAGTGGAATGCCGGCTAAGAGTTCGATCAGTTCGATCTTTTGCGAGCGTCCCACAACATAACCGGCTATTCCGGCAATGAGCATTATCCATCCCCAGGACGGAAAAACAGGATGGGGTGCCAGGCAGATGTCTCTCGTTCCCCGCCAGAGAAGAGCAAAGGATACAATGGCCAGCAGCGGGGCGTAAGCGTGCTCCTCATACGTCCATAACCCGATGGCCACATTGTAATAGGTGGGTATCAGCAGTCCGAGCAACGCGAGCAACGGAAGGACGACAAGGAGCCATTCGCCAACCGTGCGGGGTGGATTTGCAAAACGCATGGTGACTATTTGCCGGCCGCGGCGCTATGTTCGATTTTCGCCGTTTTTTTTAAACGGGCCAGTTCCTCTTTGAAGAGGGCTGTTTCCTTCTGGTTCTTCAGCAGGGTCTTGATGGCAGGAACTGCCGCATCTCTGGAAATCGGCGCCGCTTCCGCCGACAGATACTGATAGATGACCAGTGTCTGCGGCAAACGAAACGATATGATATCCCCCGGTTTAAGGGAGGAAAATCTATCGACGATTTCGACCGGGAGTTGCTCGGCGGATCGTATTGCCGACTGGTCGGCGAAACCGCCGCTCTGCCGGTGAATCCAGTCGAGGATGCTGACCGGCGGTTCCTTGCGCTCCAGACGGGACAGCGTATCCTGCAGCAGTGGTGAGTTCGAAGGGACGGTGATTTCACGCACATGATAAACTTTGCGGTTGGCAAACAAACCGGGATGGTCGAAATAGTAGGCCAGAATTGCATGATCATCAGGAGGCAGGCTTTTTGATGCCACTTCGTCGGCAAAGGCCGCGGCAAGGATGTCTCGGCGCGCCTCTTCAAGCCGGAGCATGACGTCCGGACGGCGGTCAAGTTGTTTTTCCCGTGCCTGCTGTACGGCCATCTGCCGGTCGATCAGCCGCTCCAGCATGGCATCCCGGTCAGCGCCGGTTCCCTCCTTGCCAACGTACTTTGAAAGAGCCATAGTTAGCTGATGCACTGAAATCTCGTCAGCGTTCACCCGCGCCGCCACCTGGCTATTGTCGGTTCCCGACTGCCCGCAGCAGCACAGCACCATTACCATTACTACCATCACCATACATTTCCAGACCCTGGGCCGCACCCTGCCCGTAGAAGACAGATTGCTCATGCAAACGCCTCCCTGAAATGCATGCCCTGCCGCCTTCGGCGGCGAACCGCACATGCGACCAAGGCGCACCCGGTCATCATCAGCATAATGTCGGACGGTTCGGGCACCGAAGACACAAAAAACGACATCGTTCCGCTGTAGTCCACGTTGTTGCCGGCCCCCATACCGGTTCCCTTGACTTTGAACACGTAGTCTCCGTAACTCAATACCGCTGAACCGGTTTGGCTGAGGAGTGTCCCGTGGGAATCAAAAATTCCGTACGACAAATTCGGGTTGCCGCATCCGGACTTGCAAACGTCAAAGGTGACCGCAACGGAGTAGGAGGCGTCCGATCCGGACTGCAGCGAGAATGAGTAGGTGTCCGTGAAGTTATTCATTATATCGTACTGGTCAAAGGGTATAGCGGTGCTCTGGCCGACCGGTATGATGCCCCAATTGGTGTCCACCGGCCATGCCGGGACTGAATATGTCAGTGTCAGCATCAGGCCAAGCATTATCTGCATTGTTAACCGTTTCATGGCAGACCTCCCGACTGATGAGT